>CAJOKY010000084.1 GCA_905235425.1 uncultured Selenomonadaceae bacterium | reverse complement strand
GAATGACGCGACGGACATTTTTAAATTTGCGTCGAGAATATATTTGCAAAGTTCGTTAATCTGCGGATAATCTGAAATCGCCGCGCCCATTAAACCAAGCCGTTTACCGTAAATTTTAGCGTAGTCAATTTCATTTTGCAAAATTTTAAGCGAACGGTTACGCGGACGCCGAAAACAATATCCCGCCATACAGAAACGGCAATGCCTGCCGCAACCACGCGCAGTTTCCAAAAGGTACATATTAAATTCAGTGTCGTCAGTGATTATCACGGAATGCGCGGGGTATTCATCCAAATTTTTCACGTACTGCCGCTTAACCTGCTTGCCGACAGAAGGCACATAGACGCCTGCAACTTCTGAAATTTTTTTCAGCAACTCTGCGCGGGGTAAATTTGAATTCGCCGTCAACACGTCCATAAGCGGCGGCAGGATAACTTCGCCTTCGCCGATAACAAATGCGTCGAAAATCGCAGTAAGCGGCGAGGGATTAAACGTCGCGCAAGGACCACCGGCAATTAAAATCGGATCTAAATTCGTACGTTCGGCGGCACGAATTTTAATTTTGCCGAGCTTTAAAATCTTCACGACGTTAAAATAATCCTGCTCAAATGAAATTGAAAATCCTATGAACTGAAATTGATTAAGCGGCGTCTGTGTTTCAAGGCTCATCAATGCGGAATTGGTACGTTCAATTTCGGCAGAAATTTTTTCTTCCGGCAAAAAAAATCTTTCGCAGGAAGTGTCGGCGCGGGAATTTAAAAGTTCGTAGATTATGTGAATACCTAAATTCGACATACCGACGCGGTAATAATTGGGATATGTAAGCGCAAATTTAAACTGCCCGCCTTTAATAGTGTAACCGGTTTCTTTTGCAAGTAGTGATTTTAAAACTTCAACCTGTTTCCAAGACATAAAAATTTCCTCAAAAAAAATAGGATTAAAGATTTCCCTAATCCCTACATACTATTAACTACTGACTACTAACTACTAACTACTTACTAATTACTACTTCGTAAACGTCTTATCCAATACGTCGCCGTCTTCGCCGAGTTTGCCGAAATTTTGACCATTCATAACAAAATCAACAGCGCCGGCATTGCCAATGCGGAAATTTACGTTGTCATTGCCTTTCCAATCCATAACTTGACCCGCGTTAATGACGCCTTCATAAACAACAGCGCCGTCAACCGTTACAAGCATCCAGCAATCATCTGAAAAAGTTGCCTGAACATTTACGCCGTCAACTTGAGGAGCAGGAGCTGCCGCCGCCACTTGTTGAGGTTGTGCGGGTGTTGGAGTTGCAGCTTGTTGAGTCGCGGGTTTTGTTTCCTGCGTAGTTTTAACATCAGTTTTTACAATATCTGTACTTGAATCTTTTGTGTAGTAAAAAATTCCGCCGACAATTACTACAACGGCGATAATCGCGGCAAGTATGCCGTTTGCCGAAAGATAATTGCCGATTGAAAAACCTTCGTCATCGGTACTGATTCTTTTGCCGCTGATACTGAAAGAAGTTTTCTTGCTTTCGTCTTTATTAACTTCAATCTCAACGGGTTCAACTGCGGGGGAAACTTCGGCTACAAACTGCTTTACAATTTCGTCACCGTTTAATTTCAAAAAGTTAGCGTAATTTTTAATAAAACCTTTGGCGTAAACTCTGCCCGGCATTTTATCGTATTGACCGCTTTCTATTGCTTCTATGTAGGAGGCGCGGATACTCGTGCCGTTTTCAATGTCATCAACTGTCATTCTCTGTTTTTCTCGTTCTTTTCGTAATATATCGCCTATCAATGGAAACAACTCCTTTCTTTTTTTCATTATACACGAATTTTTTATAAATGCAATTAAACTAAAATTTTATTTGTTATATATCATATCGGCATTTATTAAAGTGGATGTTAGGCGCTGAAATATAGCAATAGTTGTAAGTTTTTTTGCTTTATGTTAAACTTCGTAATATTTTTTAAAGGAGGAAGAAATTTGCAGTACAAATGTAAAATGACGGTTATCGATAAAAAAGTTTTCGCTGACTTGCAGGAAAAATATTTGGCAGATCCAAAATCCGGCGAATGTCCATTTTACAAAGTCGGCGCAGAATATATTTTTGAACGTTACGGCGACGAAGACACTTTTTGGACGCAGGGCAAAGGTGCGCATTGTGCTGAGGCGTGGGATTGTTTCAGCAGGTATGTTTATACGGCGTTGCAGGGCGGCTCGATTATGCGGCATTGGACAAATGATGAACACATGATGATAGCTTGTTGCAATGACGGTACGCGCCCCGTGATTTTTAAAATTGAACGGCTTGACTACAAAGTTTTACACGTCAACGCCGATAAAAATACGCAAAATAAAATTGTCGAGACTTTAAAAAATATTGACGGTGTTTTAGGCGTAATTTATCGCGCAGATAAAAAATTCACCGAAATTTATATGGATAGAAATCACGAAGTAAGCGACGAAAAAATTTTTATGGCAGTGCAATTTGCAGGTATTTTCGATGCAAGGATTGATTAATTTGGAAAGAGTCGGCATATTGGGACCGCGCGGCACGCATTCAGAGGCGGCGGCAATTCGCCTTAACAAAATTTTATCGTTAGACAGAGAATTGGTAATCTGCGCGGGAATATTTGAAGTACTTGCGGCGGTTGAAAACGGCGAACTTGACGCGGGATTTGTACCGGTTGAAAATTCATTGGAAGGCTCCGTCAACATTACGCTTGACACTTTGGCAAGAAGTAATTCACTTGTCATATATCGCGAATTTATTTGGACGGTACACAATCACTTAATGGCTAAAGACGGTGTGAAAATTTCGGACGTGAAAAAAATTTTTTCGCATCCGCAACCACTTTCACAGTGCCGAAAATTTTTACAGCAAACTTTTTCAAATGTCGAGCTTGCCGAAACTACCAGCACTTCACGCGCCGCCGAAATTGCCGCGTCATCTGAATTAAGCGACGGCTACGCGGCAATTTGTTCAGAACGCGCAGGAGATCTTAATAATCTTGTAATGCTTGCATCTGAAATTCAAGATAACGACGCCAATCGTACGCGATTTTTTGAAGTCAGGCGACGTAGTACGAAAAAAAGTTACGTGACAACCGGCGACAAGATTTTAATCATCTGTCAGATTGACGGCAGCCACGCAGGTTCACTTTGCGAAGTTTTAAAAGAGTTTGCCTTTCGCCACGTGAATATGACGCGCATTGAGTCACGTCCCGCGCGTACAGAATTGGGCGAATACATTTTTTTCTTTGATTTAGAAAATAACGTTGACCGCCGCACTTTAAATGACGCACTCGGCGGCGTTAAGCGTAAAAGTATTTGGCTGAAAGATTTGGGAACTTTTCCCGTTATAAGTTGCTGAAAAAGTTACACGTTAAAAATGAAAAGGAGTTTTAAAATTGGTAATAATAATGCAACCGGAAGCGACTTTTGAAGATATTTTTGAAGTCGTGAAGAGTATAGAAGATGCCGGACTGGAAGCAAAAATCATGGAAGGCGCTCAACAAAAAATTATTGGCGTTATCGGTGACAAGACCAAGTTGGCATCTGTAGCGATAGGTGCAATGAACGGCGTTGAAAATATTGTTTCAATTTCAAAAAGCTACAAATTGGCGAGCCGCGAATTTCATCCGCAATCAACGGTAATTGACATTGGCGGTGTAAAAATTGGCGGTGACGAACCGGTTATAATGGCGGGACCATGCGCCGTTGAATCACGTGAACAAATTTTGGAAACGGCGGAAATTGTCAAAAAAGGCGGCGCGAAATTCCTGCGCGGCGGCGCGTACAAGCCGCGTACTTCGCCATACTCTTTTCAAGGGCTTGAAGTCGAAGGTTTAAAATATCTTGCAGAGGCGCGGGAGAAAACCGGCTTAAAAGTTGTCACGGAAGTTACTACAGTTGAAGGCATTGCGCCTGTTGCCGAGTACGCCGACATTATGCAAATCGGTGCGCGTAATATGCAAAATTTCGGTCTGCTGAAAGAAGTCGGCAAATGCGGCAAGCCTGTTATGTTAAAGCGCGGACTTTCGGCGACGATTGACGAATGGCTTAACGCGGCTGAATACATTATAAATGCCGGTACGCCCGATGTAATTTTATGTGAACGCGGCATTAGGACTTTTGAAGTTTATACGAGAAACACGCTTGATTTAAGTGCGGTTGCGGCGATTAAACATTTGTCACACTTGCCGATAGTCGTCGATCCCAGTCACGGTACGGGAAAATGGCGCATGATTAAACCAATGGCATTTGCGGCTATAGCGGCAGGTGCTGACGGCTTAATGATGGAGGTACACCCTAATCCTGCAAAGGCGCTGTCGGACGGTTCGCAGTCACTTACTGCTGAAAATTATTTTGAACTTATGGACGGCGTTAAAAAACTTTCAAAGTTAATGCGCGAAGAAAATTTAAATCCGATTAGTGAATAGCTGTTAGCTGTTAGCTGTTAGCTATTAGCTGTTAATGGCTAGTCCCTAACTCCTAACCCCCTTCTTAGGGAGTTTTTTTTTGCTCTAACCGAAATATTTTTTGTTGCACTGAAAAAGAATTTTTGTGATATAATAATTGCCGTTGTATTGGAGGAAGGCTAATGAGAATTACTGCCGCGATTTACAAACGGCGACCTTTGCGCTATATTGGAATGTTTATCGGCTGTCTAATCGCCGCCTGTTCAATAAATTTATTTATCGTGCCGAGTCATCTTTTAACCGGCGGCGTTACCGGCGGCGCGATGATAATTTATTACCTTTTTGAACTTCCCATAGGCGTACAAACTTTTCTCTACAACGTACCTCTTTTAGTAGCGTCGTACAAAATTTTAGGCAAAAATTATACTATTGACGTGGTTATAGGCACGGGAATTTTTTCATTTTGCATTGATGCTACAAGGTTTTTAAATGACTACGCGCCGGTTAATGATGTGATGCTTGCGTCAATTTATGGAGGTGTATTCAACGGCTTAGGTTATGGCATTGTCTTTCGTATGAACGGCAGCACGGGCGGCTTTGACATTGTAGGCGCGATTGTAAGAAAACTTTATTCAATGAGTATGGGAACGGCGATTTTCGCATTTAACTGCGTTATCGTCTCCTTTGCGGCATTTCTTTTCGGTATTATGCCGGCTATGTACACGCTTATTTGTATGTACGTAAATTCGCACATTACTGACAAAGTTATAGCCGGCTTGAATCGCAGTAAAGCAGTTTTAATAATTTCGGAAAAATCGCGGGAAATTGCCAATGCCATAATGAATGAGATTGGACGCGGCGTAACTTTTTTACATGGCGCAGGAGCTTTCAGCGGCGATGAACGTGAAGTTGCTATGGTTGTCGTTTCATTAACGCAACTCGGCAAACTTAAAGCCATTGTGCATACGTTTGACATAAACGCTTTTATGATAATTATGTCGGCAGGTGAAGTTATGGGACGCGGCTTTACTCGCCCATCAAGAACTATGAAAATTCCCGATGATGAAAAAATTTCTCCCGAATTGGAAGAAAAAATTAAAAAAGCTTTGCACGAAAGTTAGTAAGTAGTGAGTAGTGAATAGTGAGTAGTGAGTAGTGAATAGTGAGTAGTGAATAGTTTAATCCCTAAAAGCTAACACCTAAAAGCTAATCGCTAACAGCTAATAGCTAATAGCTAATAGCTAAAAGCTAAATTTAAGGAGGCAATTTTTCAAAATGGAGATTGTATATCTGCTAAACAGCGGATTTATGATTAAAGACGAAAATATTTTAATGGTATTTGATGACTACGACGACCCTGAAAAAATTGTTGACAGAGCCGTCAATAAAGGTAATTTTGAGCATTTATACATTTTTGTAAGTCACGCGCATTTTGACCATTTCGGTACTCATATTCGTGCGTACGCGCCGCAGACTTCGCGCTACATTTTCAGCAACGATATCAAACACACAAAGCGAATTAAAATGTTTCCTTCAGATCTTGTCACCTTCATAAAAAAATACAGCGAATGGGAAGGCGACGGCATAAAGGTCACAACGTACGATTCAACCGACGTAGGCGTTTCATTTTTGATTGAAACTGCGTCGGGCAAAAAGATTTTTCACGCCGGCGATTTTAACTGGTGGCATTGGGAAAACGATACGCCGGAACAAATTGCATTGGCAGAGAAAAGTTTTAAAAAGCAGTTGAAAAAAATGCAAGGGCTTAATGTCGATACGGCGTTTTTCCCTGTTGACGGCAGGCTGGGTGAAGCGCAGGAAAAAGGCGTCACCGAATTTATAAGGCAAGTCAGTACTAAAAATCTTGTGGCAATGCATCGGGTAGGTTATCCCAAGTGGATACCGTCAAGAAATTTTATGAATGAAGCACCGGACGAACTTAATATTTGGTCACCTGTAAATCCCGGCGAGAAAATGGTTTTTAGTGAGTAGCCGGTAGCAAATTTTTAATTTTTGATAGCTAATAGCTAACAGCTACCGGCTAATAGCTACCGGCTAATAGCTAACTGGAGGATTTTACCATGACGCAGTTTGACGAGAGAAACATCAGCATGATGATGGATTTTTACGAAATGACGATGGCAAACGGCTACTTTGTTTCAGGCGGTGAAAATACACGTGTTGCCTTCGACGTTTTTTATCGTCGTAACCCGGACAGCGGCGGTTTTGCCATTTTCGCGGGACTGGAGCAAATTATTGAGTACGTTGAAAATATGAATTTCAGCGCGTCCGACGTTGAATATTTCCGCGCACAAAATATTTTCAGCGAAGATTTTCTAAACTATCTAGCTAATTTCCACTTTCACGGCGACATTTACGCTTTTCCCGAAGGTACGATAATGTATCCAAATGAACCCTTCCTGACCGTAGTTGCTGACTTAATTGACGCGCAACTGGTAGAGACGGCAATTCTATCTCAAGTCAACCATCAATCTTTGATAGCTACTAAGGCAAGCCGAATCGTACGGTCTGCGGAAGGGCGTTTTGTTTCTGACTTTGGTGCAAGACGCGCTCATAATATGGACGCGGCTATTTACGGCGCAAGAGCGGCATTTATCGGCGGCGTAAACGGCACGGCTACTGTTTCTGCCGGTAAAATGTTCGGTATACCCGTAAACGGCACAATGGCGCACAGTTGGGTTATGTATTTCGGCGACGAATACGAAGCTTTTAAGCGTTATGCGGAAATTTATCCCAACTCCGCCGTTTTTCTTGTCGATACCTATGACGTTATTCATAGCGGCGTACCAAATGCAATTCGCGTTGCAAAAGAAGTTTTGGAACCGGCAGGCAACCGCTTGAAAGGCGTAAGAATTGACAGCGGCGACCTTGCGTACTTGTCTAAGCGCGTTCGCAAAATGTTGGACGAGGCAGGACTAACTGACTGCAAAATTGTTGTATCAAACAGTTTGGACGAGTTCACGATAACTTCACTTTTAAAACAGGACGCGCAGATTAACAGTTTCGGTGTAGGTGAAAGACTTATTACCGCGAAGTCTGAGCCGGTTTTCGGTGCGGTGTACAAATTGGTAGCCGTAAGCAATGGTGATAAATTTGAGCCGCGAATTAAAATCAGTGAAAACATAGAAAAAATTACCAATCCCGGCTTGAAACAGGTCTATCGCATTTACGACGACAGCGGTCAAGCAGTTGCAGATTTAATTGCTATGGCTGATGAAAATATTGACCTTTCGACGCCGTTAAGATACATTGATCCCGTTAAGTCTTGGAAACAGCGCACCTTTGCTAATTGTACGGCGAAAAAACTTTTAAAGCTTTATGTAAAGGACGGGCGGCGTGTTGAGCAACTTCCTACGCTGCAGGAAATTCACGACTATGTGCGGCATCAACTTGCAAATGAAATTTGGCAGGAGGAGCAGCGCTTTGAAAATCCGCATCATCATTACCTTGACATGACGCCGAATTATTACGAAATGAAAATGAATTTAATGTATAATACTCGTGCTTTAATGAGTAAGTAGTAAGTAGTAAATAGTAAGTAGTAAGTAGTCACTACTCACTACTCACTACTCACTACCTCACTACTCACTAATCACTAAAAGGAGTTGACCGAATGGAGCAAGTTTATCAAAGTTTTTTAGAGTTTATCGCATCTTACGGCTACTTCGCCGTAGCGCTTTTAATGGCAATGGAAAATGCCTGCATACCGATACCGAGCGAATTAATTTTAGGTTTTGCCGGTTACTTAATTTTTGCTGAGCAGATGACTTTCACCGGCGCAATGATCGCGGGAATGGTCGGCGGCATGGTCGGTTCAATCTTTGCGTACTTAGTTGGAAGTCACGGCGGCAGAAAGTTTGTTGACAGGTACGGTAAATATTTTCTGATAAAAAAATCTCACGTCGATTTGGCTCAACACTGGTTTGACAAGTACGGCATTCGCGCAGTTTTTTTCAGTAGAATGTTGCCGGTAGTCCGCACGTTCATTTCACTTCCTGCAGGTTTTGCCCGTGTCAACTTCAGCGCATTTCTATTTTACACTTTTGCAGGTTCACTTCCTTGGACGGCGCTTATTTTATATCTCGGCTTACTGTTCGGCGAAAATTGGAAAAAGTTGCTCGACATAGGTCACGAGTTCAGCATTATTGTTGTAATTGCTCTTGTAGTTATCGCGGTAATTTATTTTATCAAGCGCAGAAAAAAATAGTCTCAAAATAACATATTGACTTAAACTAAAAAACCCGTCGCAAAGGCGGGCTTTTTTATTGCTCATAGACCGTAAACGGTAAGGATTTATAATTAACTTTCTTTTGGCGCAAAAGAAAGTAACAAAGAAAACATGTCCGCTGCATTCGCGTCACGCTCATGGCGCGGACGGGGCGCGCGTCCTTGCGCGCCTCGAATATTTCGACGTTTACAAAATTTGCCACTTTCTAACAGCTAACAGCTAACAGCTAACATCGGTAAGGAGAAAACCGCGGGCTTGGTAAGGGATCTGGGT
>CAJOKY010000083.1 GCA_905235425.1 uncultured Selenomonadaceae bacterium | reverse complement strand
TAAAACCTGCCAATGCCGCAGATTTCTAAAACTCGTCAACCATACGCCGGTTTGCTTTATGTACGTTGAAAATCCCGCCGCTATGTCCTGCGCGTTGCCGACAATCTCCAATGTCAAGTCGCCTATTATCGCGTCGAAATATTCACCTTCAAACGGCAACCGCTCTTCTCTATAATCAAGCACGAAGGTTTTCACGTTCACGTAGCACGAAAATTTTTCCGCCGTGTCTTCGTCTGCCGTTACAAAAAAAATTTCAGCCGTCGGAAAACGTAGCCGCAACTTGTCAATGTACGCCGAACTTTCCACTACCAAAATTTTATGAAAGTTGTCTTCGCCGTCTATCAAGTTCATCAAATTTGGCATTGCTCATACCTCCGGCTTTAATTCCGTGCCGTATTCGCGCAGAAATATTTTTTGGTACTTGCGATATATCGGATCAAGCGGCTTTTCCTTAGGACAGTGCATGCACCAAAAATCTTGTGACTGATTCGGCACTACGACTTTGTAGCCTTCGCGCTGAAATTCTTTGCAAATCGACGTATCATAAAAATGCCAGCCGTCGAATAAATCTTCGCGCCAATATAAATCGTACTGCGTAGCTATTAAAAAGCCGTCCACTGCCTCAACTTCCATGTACGCGCCTTCCGGCTCATTGCAATGCGAATCAACCACGCTTTCCGGCTCGCACGCATGCAACACGCGCCCATATATTCGCAAGCCGTCCCACCATACGCCGGTAGCAGGTAACGACACGCAACCTATCATTCCCGCCGCACCGATACTTTCATCTGCAAATATTTTCAGCAGGTCTCCTACCAAATTTTTATTCACTACCAACGCGTCTTGGTGCAGATAAATTTTATACTTCGCGTCCGTGCTTTTCATTGCCGAGTTGTAGCCTGCCGCCATTGACGCCGCGCCGCGTATATCGATATATTCAGCCGTCATTCCCGCAGGCAGTTTCAAACTCTTCAAGTACAGCAAGCACTCACTGTACCAATAATCGCTGTTCGCGCAGGTTATAAACGCCACTTTATTTTTATTCATTTTTTTCACCAAATTTATTTTAGTCACGCGCCTAATCTTAGTCAAGCCGATATTTTTTCTGACTGCTTGCAAAATATTTCTGACTGTGTTAAAATTATTAAACTTAGAAGTGTAAATATATAGCATCGAACATATTGACACCAAAACTAAAATCCCCTTGCAGTTATTCGCTGTAACTACTTGGGGATTTTAGTTTGTTCCCGAAATGATTTTACGTCATACGGGCGAATGTGTGTTTACCGTCTGCTGCGGAAAATTTTTTGCTGATGTAATTGGCAACGAGACCTGAAATTACACCAATACCAAATGACACGACACAAAAACTCCCTTGTAGTTATTCGCTTTAACTACTTGGGAGTTTTTAGTTTGTATTTAATTGAAAAATTTTTTAACCCTTAACAATTTCCGTGAAGTCCGACCAATCTTCAACCTTGAAGGCGCGAATATCACGAACACTTTTCTTGAACCAATCAATTTGCGACAGCTTATTAATCGCCTTGTACACATTGGTCAACGTGTCTTTCTCGCTTGTACTGATGTAAACGCTACCCTGCGTCCACTCAAAACCCAACTGCTCAAGCTCACGACGAATTTCATCATATGCTCGATTGTAGGGATCGCCGTATTCGCGTTTCAAGTCGTCAATATTTACATCAAATGCTATCGCAAACACTATGGTCACCACCTAACGTTTTTGTAATTATAACAGTCGCCAAAAGTTTTTTCAACCCACCAAAAAACCGACAGAACCGCACTTGAATTTTGGTTAGTCGGCGCCAATATTGATTGTGCCGCCTGCATCAAAACTGTTCCCTGCTCCCTAATCCCTGCTCCCTGTTCCGACAGAACCTCACTTGAATTTTGGTTAGCCTGCGCCAACATTGATTGTGCCGCTTGCATCAAAACTGTTCCCTACTCCCTAATCCCTAATCCCTGATCCCTAAACACCAAAAAACCGACAGCCCCGTAGAGCCGCCGGTTTCTTTTATCCTACGCCGAAATGTCTAGCCTAAGCCGCTGAACCTCCGACCGTCATTTTTTCGCTATTATTGAAGGAGTGACAATACCGCACTTGAATTTTGGTTAGCCTGCGCCAACATTGACTGTGCCGCTTGCAACAGTACGTTATTCTTCGTGTAGTTCGTCATTTCTTTTGCCATATCAGCATCACGAATCGTCGACTCTGCCGCTTGGACGTTTTCGCTTGACGTCGTCAAGTTGCTTGCCGTGTAGTCCAAACGCGCTGAAATCGCGCCGATTGTCGTCTGCTGATCAAGCGCTTTGTTAAGCGCATTGTCGAACGCCGCAACTGCCGCATTTGCCGCCGCACGCGTCGTGATCTTGATTGTCGTGCCGTCGCGTCCCTTCAAGCCCAATGCCTCTGAACGCATATCCATTAAGCCGACTTTTACTGCTTGGTTTGCCGATGCGCCGAGTTGGAATGATACCGCACCGTCTGCCGTTTCATTAGCCGCATATATAGAAGTTTTGAATGCGTCAAGCGCCGTGTTTGTCGCTTTCTTCACGTTGCCTTCACTGTCTGAAATGCTGATTGACAAGCCCGAAATCTGTCCTTCAAGTCCGGTTGAAGATGCTTGGAAGGTCAATGCGTTGTAGCCGTCTGCTGTTGTCAACTGCTTGCCGGCAGGAGTGTTGCCTATTGTCGTGCTGGAGGACATCTGCGCGTTGGTAGCAATGTATTCTGCTTCAAACACCTTGAGAATTAAAACGTTTTTCGTAGTACTATCAACTGCATCTGTAGACATCCACGCCGCAACGTTAAGTGCCGTGCCGCTGCTTGTCGTAATACCTGTGGTTGCATAATGAGCCTTAGAAGGATCTGTGGAAAGTGCTGTGGTACTGTCGCCGCCGGTTCCTACATTAATGGCATATGTTTCGCCGCCATATACGAAATCAATCGTCTTTGTGTTACTAGTAAGTGTGCCTGCATCTATATTATTACTTGTATAATCCGGACCATCATGTGTAAATATCAACGTATCTCCGTCTACACCCCAAACATTATTCCCTCCGTTAATTGACGACGTAACCATTTCAATATGGGCGTCATATGCAGCTTTATCAGCAAGATACTTGTTATAAGCATCTAAAGCAGCGGTATATTCAGTCATCGCAGTGTTATAATTAGATACACTTTGGGAGTCAGTCATATCATAATCGGCTTTATTGGGTTTTGTAGGTTCTGGTACTACAGTATCTGGCTCTAAATTACTGTCAATTGAACTCGGAAATGCTTCTGCTTTAGTGAATCGCGCAGCAGCACCATCAATAAGAATAGCCTTATTCAGACCTTCACTTGCATTCAAACTTGCTGTTTCAGTCCACGCTACGCCATCTAAATTTGTGGTGCTCTCAAGCAAAGCGGTTGTAGTTTGAATTGCCGCAAAAGCACTGCCTGCAGTGGTTGTGCCGTTGATAGCGGTATTGAGCATCATGTAGATATCGCCAAGACGAGTGTCATTGGAAACAGAAGAAAGTGTGCTGACATAGGTTTTGCCGCCCATAACGAAAGAGACAGTGACGCGGTCGCTGGAATTGATTTCGATATTTTCGCCGTTGCGGTTGGAAAGGGAACCGAGCGTGGAAAGGAGCGTGGTATTGGTAGCGAGAGAGCCATTAGTCATATGAGTAGCTACAGCACTGCCGGATTGGGCGCGGGAGCCTTCAAGCAGGTACTTGCCGTTAAAGGTGATAAGAGCGTTGTCATCTATTTGGTCAATGAATTGATCGAGTTCTTTTTGAATGGTAGCGCGGTCATCGTCGGTATTGGTATCGGTGGCGGCGTCGATAGCTTTTTGTTTAAGTGTACGAAGGATATCGATAGTTCTTTCAACAGCGCCTTCAGCGTTTTTCATAAGGCTGGACGCGTTTTGAGAGTTTTGATTAGCTTGATCGAGGGAGCGGATTTGTACGCGCATGCGCTCGGAGATAGCGTAGCCGGAAGCGTCGTCTTTCGCCGTGTTAATTTTGAGACCGCTGGAAACTTTGGACAAGCTGTCCTGGAGAGCGGTGTTATTTTTGTTAAGAGTAGAGAGCGTGCGTACAGCGCTCATGTTGTTTTTGACTACCATTGCCATGGTCAATTCCTCCTTGGTTTTAAAAGATAAATCCTTATGACGGTATCCCTGCCGTCTTTCGTAATAGCAAACAATTCAGCTAAGAATGCCGCCGTCAACTTTTGACGAACATCGCGCCGAAAAGTTGCGTATTAACATCCGAAAACTTCAACAATAAGTAGCTTTAAATCTGAAATAATATCGAAGTTTACAAATTTTTTCTTAAGCAATTATAATTGGACGCGTGGGAAAAATCAATCGTCGAGAAAAATTTTTTTGAAGCGTTAAAGAGTTTGAGAAATTTTAAAAAAATAGTCAGTTAAAGAGATTATAGAATCATCATTTGGAAAATGTTTCAAATTTCCGGTGACAAGAGTAGCGTTACAGAATTTAGCAACTTCAAAAAAGATTCTATCATTTGTTTAACGACATAAGCGGCTTTACCGTTTGGTGACCAAAAAGCAGAAACAAGAATATTAGTATCCAAAACTACATTCAAAATTTTTTCCGCCTTTCATCACGCACTGACTGAATTTCGGCATTAATTTCATCTTCCGACATATAACCGTTAGCGGCACCGACAGCTTGCATGGCATTAAAAGCGATCATTGCCCTTGCGCTTCGTACAGCTTTCATAATTTCATCAAGATTATCTTGAGAAATATCCAACATAAGCAGAATAGGTTTGCCGTTATCGGTTATCACCGCCTCGCCGTTTTTGCGAATACTGTCATAAATATTTTGGGGTTCTTTTTGCAAAGCATTAACAGAGAAAATTTCCATTTAAATCAACTCCTCAAAAAAATTATTCGTGAAGTTCCATAAAAATTTTAATGCGATTGGCGCGAATCCAATCACCGACTTGAGAGCCGTTAAGCTCGGGCGGGGCGTCTTTACCGCTGACAGTAAGAAGTTTTGGCAGGATAATTTCGGCGTCGGCAAGGTAGGGCGGCAAGCCGTGATTATCGGCGTTTATGATGTCGTTGAAGTCACGAAATGAAAATTTAGAGTTATGAATTTTTATGATAAGGTCAACAATTTTGCCGGGCATATTGAGACGCGGCGCGCGCATATGTTCACGAATGATTAAGGCGGCGAATTTTTTCCAGTCTTTAGGCAGACTGATTCTGCTGTCCATGTCAGACAAAACCTTAATGCCGCGTTTTTCGTGTTCGTAATGGTGCGGCAACATTTCAAGCGGCGTGGTACCTTTGCCTAGATCATGAGCAAGAGCGGCGAAACGTACGCGCGGCTTTTTATTAACTGCGGCAACTTCATCAATAATTTGCATGGTATGTTCGTAGGCGTCGCCTTCGGGGTGAAATTCAACCGGCTGAATTTTTCCGCGCAGATTGTCAATTTCAGGGAAGGTAACGTGTAAAAGTCCGGCGCGTTCCAAATTGCGAAAGAATATAGACGGCTTGTCGGTATGCAGGGCGTTTTCAAGTTCGGCAAAAATCCTTTCGCCGGGTTCGTCTTTCAATTCAAAGGCACATAAACGCATGGCGTCAAAAGTATCGTCGGTAATGTCG
The DNA here is from genome assembly GCA_905235425.1 of uncultured Selenomonadaceae bacterium. GTDB lineage: Bacteria > Bacillota > Negativicutes > Selenomonadales > Selenomonadaceae > Quinella. The sequence continues at coordinate 3,987 of CAJOKY010000083.1, read as the reverse complement.
AAGGCGAATTGAGCAGATTGACGCGCGGCGCGAAGTGCGCGAACCGGATCATCCGTGAAGTGTTCGGAAACTGCGCGGATTTTTTTATTTAAAACGTCTTCGCGTCCGCCGAAAGGGTCAATGAGTTCACCGCTTAAAATGTCGATAGCCATAGCGTTAATGGTAGTATCGCGGCGGAATAAATCCTGTTCAATGGTAACGGAAGGATCGAAACGTACTTTAAAGCCGCGATAACCCGTGCCGCTTTTTTTCTCGGTGCGCGCCAACGCCACTTCGCAATTTTTGCCGCTGATAGCAACTGAATAAACCGGAAAACTTCTGCCGAATCGCGGAGCATTGGGAAAAACTTCTTCAAAAATTTTTTCAGTAAAGCCGGTAATGCAATAATCTCTGTCATGCGCCGGTATGTTACGGTATTTATCACGAACGGCGCCGCCTACAAGGTAAGCTCTGCCGCCTGCGTTAAATATTTTTGTAGCAAATTCAAATTCAGTCATTTGATAACTCCCTAATACCTGTTCCCTAATAAAAAATCCTTGAATAATTACCTACAGAAAATTATAATGCCTTCATAAAATTTTTGGAAGGTGAAAGTTTGATAACAATCGAAGATATTTTAGAAACAAACCGAATGATAACGGAAAATAAATTGGACGTACGCACAATAACAATGGGAATATCCCTGCGCGATTGCGCTCATCCAAACCTGCGCGAATTTTGCAGAAATGTTTACGATAAAATCACGAAGTCAGCAGAATTTTTAGTGAAGACGGGTGAAGATATCGCGGCAGAATACGGCGTGCCGATAATTAACAAGAGAATTTCCGTGACGCCGATAGCGATAGCGGCGGAGGCTTGCAAGTGCGACAGCTACATACCGGTTGCCGAGACGTTGGATAAGGCGGCAAAAGAAGTCGGCGTGAATTTTATCGGCGGTTTCAGTGCGCTTGTTGAAAAAGGTTACACGCAGGGTGACAGAATTTTAATTGAATCCATACCGCAGGCGTTGGCGAATACCGATTTAGTTTGCAGTTCAATAAATCTTGCGTCTACTAAGGCGGGAATTAATATGGACTGCGTACGCGAAATGGGCGAAGTCATAAAGCGTACCGCCGAATTGACGCGCGATAAACAGGCTATTGGTTGCGCCAAGCTGGTAATATTTGCAAATGCGCCCGGCGACAATCCATTTATGGCGGGGGCATTTCACGGCGTAAGTGAGGCTGATAAAATTATAAACGTCGGCGTATCGGGACCCGGCGTAGTCAAGCATGCGCTTGAAGATTTAAAAGGCGCGGACTTTACAGAAATTGCGGAGACGATTAAGCGGACGGCATTTAAAATTACGCGCGTCGGTCAACTGGTTGCAAGGGAGGCATCAAAACGTTTGGGCGTACCCTTCGGCATAATCGATTTATCGCTTGCACCTACTCCTGCCGTCGGTGATTCGGTTGCGCGAATTTTGGAAGAAATGGGATTGGAAAGTTGCGGCGCACCTGGTACGACAGCGGCGTTGGCACTTTTAAATGACGCTGTTAAAAAAGGCGGGCTTATGGCAAGTTCGCACGTCGGCGGTTTAAGCGGCGCATTTATCCCTGTCAGCGAAGATGAAGGCATGATTCACGCGGTTGAGTGCGGCAGTTTGTCTATTGAGAAGTTGGAGGCTATGACGTGCGTCTGTAGCGTCGGGCTTGACATGATAGCGATTGAAGGCGACGTAAGCGCGGCTACGATTAGCGGCATTATTGCGGACGAGGCGGCGATTGGCGTTGTAAATAATAAAACTACCGCCGTTAGAATTATTCCCGTACCAAATGCGAAGGTCGGCGACAAGGTGGAATACGGCGGCTTGCTGGGATATTGTCCGATTGTTCCCGTTAAAAGTAATTGGAGTTCGGAGGCGTTCATAGCACGCGGCGGCAGAATACCCGCGCCGGTTATCGCTACGCGAAATTAAGAATTATGAATTATGGAAGATAAAATTAAACTTGAAGAGTTGCGAATACTTGAGGAGACGTACAAAGGCGCAATGCCGGAGCTAAAATTCAATTCGCCGTTTGAATTACTCGTAGCCGTGATTTTATCCGCGCAGTGTACCGATAAACGCGTTAATGAAGTCACGCAGACTTTATTTCCGCTTGCCGATACGCCGAAAAAAATTTTGGCGCTGGGTATGGAAAAGTTGCAGGAAATAATAAAGCCCTGCGGTTTCTTTCGCACGAAGGCGGAGCATATCGCAGGGACGAGTAAAATATTATTGGACGAATACGGCGGCGAAGTTCCGACAGATTTTGACGAACTGGTAAAGTTGCCGGGCGTCGGCAGGAAGACGGCTAATGTTGTAATGAGCGTGGCGTTTAAAAAGCCTGCCATTGCCGTAGACACGCACGTTTTCAGATTGGCGAACAGATTAAAGCTTGCCGAAGGTAAGACGCCGCTTGAAGTGGAATTAGGCTTGCAAAAAATTATTCCGCGTGAAAAATGGTCGGACGCGCATCATTGGCTTATTTGGCACGGTAGAAATATTTGCAAGGCGCGTAAAGCGAATTGCGGCGATTGCCCGCTGAATAAAATTTGTCCTTATTTAGGGAACAGGGATTAGGGAGCAGGGATTAGATTGTAGATAGTAGAAAGTAGGTTTTCTGTTTCCTACCCTCTACCTCCTACTACCTACCTCCTACTACCTACCTCCTACTATCTACCTCCTACTATCTACCTCCTAACACCTAACTAGGGATTAGGGAGCAGGGATTAGGATTTTTTATTACGTGCATTTTCCTTTTCCGTGACAACGATATAAACGGCGTCTTCGTCTTCATCAATTTCGGCGCCGCAACGCGGACAGCATTCATAGGGCGTACCGTCGGGATATTTGCGTTTGCCGGTACATACTGTGCAAAATTCCGTACCGCAACGCTTACAGTGAAGAATTTCGCCAAAATTTGTTCTGCCGCAACGCGGACAGGCATCATAATATTTCGCCATAAAAAATTCCTCCATGTTAGGTGTTAGGTGCTAGGTTTTAGGTGTTAGCTTTTAGACTACTTACTACTCACTGTTAGGGGTTACAGATATTAATTTTTTTGCGAATTATAACACAGACTTTTTCTGAAAGGAAGAAATTATTTGTTTGAATACAGATCTGCGAAATTTGCCGATGTAGAAGAAATTTACAGCTTAATAGCAGGTTACGCCGCGCTTAATGTTGCCGAAACCGCATAATGTTTTGTACGAGGCACTGCGCGAATTTATAGTAGCCGTTGAAGTCGATACAAAAAAAATCGTCGGTACCGGCGCACTTCATTTGACGTGGCATGAACTTGCAGAGGTACGTTCAATGGCGGTTCACCCCGATTACAAGCGGCAGGGCATAGGCGCGGAAATTGTAAAGCAACTCTTGATACAGGGACGTGACATTGGCGTAAAAAATTTTTTCACGCTGACATACAGCCCTGAATTTTTTGAATCGCTAGGCTTTAAAATTACGACGCGTGAATCTTTACCGCATAAAATTTGGAAAGAATGTATTGACTGCCCGAAATTTGCAAACTGCGACGAAATTGCAATGACGCTTGATTAGCCGGTAGCTATTAAATAAACGCTAATTTTTAAATTTAGGAAGTGTTCACGGTAAAAGAATCGATGATCATGGCGTCCAATTTATCTATAGCGAGTAAATTTTATTGCAAAAAATTGCTCGAAATTTTTAATTTTGTTACTGAAATAATTTTCTAAAAACGTAACTTTTTTTCAGTTCGCGTAAAATATCCCAAATTGGCGAAAAATATAGAATTGAATGTCTTTTTTTGCTATTATGATTTTTGCTGAAGGATAGTCATTGTTATGGAAAATAAAAATGGGGTAATGTCAATGGCTTTCAGTAAAGACGTCATAATGCAAAATGTACAGCGTTTTGGCGGGGCAATGTTTACGCCAGTTATCATGTTTGGCGTATTCGGTATTTTTGTAGGTATCGCGATACTCTGC
>CAJOKY010000082.1 GCA_905235425.1 uncultured Selenomonadaceae bacterium | reverse complement strand
GCCGTTGCGCGGGCTCGCAGGACGCGAGTGAGCGCAACTGTTTCTTTTTGCTTACTTTTTCTTTGCGTCAAAGAAAAAGTATGATCTATTTTCAACACGTCCTAGTCTATGTATAAGGACAGCTTGCAGTCAGTAAAAAGTAACGTAATGTTTTCTTTACTGATTGCAAGTAGTCCATTAATTTTTTCATTTTAATTCAAAGGAGTGTAAATTTTTTATGTATCTCGGAATAGATTTAGGAACCACAAATTCTGTAATATCGCGTTCATTTGTTGATAGAAACAATAATTTGGTAACGGAAGTTATCAACATAGGGCAGTTAAATGATGAAAACAACTGGGAACCATATCCTTCTTTGCCTTCTATGGTATATTTTTCTGAAGAAGGGCGCATTGTCGGACGTGAAGCCAAAAGGTTACGTTTTCAAGACAGCGAGCACGTTGTTACCAATGCCAAAAGATTTATGGGGACAAGTCACACGTGGACAATCGACGATGAGACTTTTGACGCAAAAAAAATTGCAGCTATCGTTCTGCAGCACTGTAAAAAAGTACTTAAAAATATAAAATATGATTCTGTAGTCATAACCGTTCCGGCGTCTTTTAATCCCGACCAAATAAGCGATACAATTCAAGCCGCAAAAATGGCGGGATTCGACAACGTTACCATAAAGCACGAACCTACTGCCGCATTGCTTTCTTTTATAGACGAGGAAGCATTGAAACAAGAAAAAGATCGCCTTGTTGATTTTTCGGAAGTCAAAAGAATTTTGGTTTTTGATTTAGGCGGCGGTACTTGTGATACATCTGTAATTGACGTAAAAGTTGACAAAGACGGTATCATTTTTACCGAGCGCGGAGTTGGGCGTTATCAAGAATTAGGCGGAATTGACTTTGACGCAAAACTTGCTACCGGTTTAATGAATATTTTTTTTCAACAGGAAGGAATAATGGCGGGAGATTTGACGGATCAACAAAAAGATGAAATGTATAGAAATTTGTTGGATGCGGCAGAAAAAATTAAAGAAAAACTTTCTTCAAGAATTTTCAATGCTACGCCTGATGAAGACGTTGAAAACTTAAGTGCCAAATTAAATATACTCAATTTTTATAATAACCGACCGCTTAAACTGGTTTTAACAAAGAAAGATTATGATGAGTACACTAAGGATTTGTACACGGATAAAAATATTCGTTTTAGAAGATTTGAAGACTTAGAGAAAAATAAAAATATCATAGCCGTTATTCGCAAGACGCTGGAGGATTACAATATTCCCAAAAACAGTATAGATTATGTTTTTATGACAGGAGGCATGTCAAAATTTTTAACCGTTCGCCAAAAAGTCACTGAATACTTGAACAAGCCGATAATTATGCCACAAAATCCTATGGACGCTGTAGCCAGAGGAGCTTCAATCTATCAACATTATAAAGTGACTGATACTAAGGCAGAGAAACCTACTGATGGCTATAGAGATAATGAGGCTGTAGAGAGTGCAGATAATAAAGTTGTCCACAAGGAAAGCATTACAGATCATATGATGTTGGCAGAAGCTATTTTGCTTGACGTTAATGAAGGATTGCCTAAAGTCATAATTCCGCGAAAAACTTTTGTGCCTTATGAAGGTGAACTTATCGGCGAATTTCGTACTTCATCACCTTCGGGAATTAAACTGAATATCTACGCCGCTGAAGATGAATTTGATTCTTCTATGCGTCTGCAGAAAAGTCTTGAAAAGGTATTTCGTTTTACTGTAAAAAGTGGTACGCCGTTTGATATAAAGTACAAAATTAATGAAAACAAAGAAATTTCTATGAAAATCGTAATTGATGACGGTTACCATAGTGACGAAATGGATTTGTCGGTTTACAGTGATCTTCACATTGAGGAGCAAGAGTTGGGCGTCTTCACGGAAGATAATATTTGATTTTAACATAGTGAGTAGTGAGTAGTTGCTACCGGCTACTGTCTAACAGCTAAAATGGAGGATAAATAAATGTCTAGAGGTACTACATTAAGTTCGCTAAAAGATTTGGAAACAGCGGAAATAGAAATTCATAGAGTGGTTGAAAAAATCGACCCCAGAGATGAAAATATTGTAAATAATCGAGTATTCGTTTGGAATTTTGAAAGAGATGATTTGAAGGAATTTATTCATTATTTCAGCCTTTATCGCAATATGCAGATAAACGCGGATTCGCGCCAAAAATTGAATGGTCGCTTGAACAGCAAAGTAAATGCTATGCTTAATGAAGGATATATTCCCATTGAGTGTATGCTTTACGCATCGAAAGTGATTAACACAAAACTGCGTAACGATCGCGAATTGGAAAATATTCTTGCTGAAAGAATACGTGAGGTTTATGTCAGAAAAAATTATGAATCTATAGAAGTCTTTAAAAATATTTTGGAGAAATGGACGTGGGAGCCTCAACTTCGCGTCATAATTTCAGCTATAGGTTTAATAGGAGACAATGAAGAGCTTCTTGATGAGATTTTTCAAAAGTTTTCCAACTATGAACAATTCAAAGTAGCGGTCTTTTATGCCTTTTTGAAAAATAAAACCGCCGCCAATTTGGAACGTGCCTTGAAAATGGTTATGTCACTTCAAGAAGATATTCCCAATGACCAACAGATAGGCAATATCTTTAAAAAGGAATTTTTCAAATTCGGTGAATTAGGCACAAAAGCATTGGAAAAATATGCCGATAATCCCGGAATAAGCAAGCTCGGCAAAAAAATTTTTAAACAAATTACCCTTAAAATAGGTGTTAGTAACGAAACCGAATCCGTAATTGCCAATAAATCCAAAGAAGACGGCAACGCTTATCTTGAATTTTTGGAGTATTGCGAATCGACAGACAACCCCACTCAAGCGGCATTTCTTTGCCGTTTTTCTCGCCCCGACATTGCAAAAGATTTTCTGATAGATTTTTTAAGAAAAGATACAATATCCGATGATGCAAGACAAACAGGTTTAATTTCTATGGCGTACCTTAAAGCCAACGGATTCAGCGACGCTAAAGAAATTGTTCGTGAATTTAAATACAATGATAATTGCCGTAACGGTTACTTAATGGCGATGCTGATTTTACAAGACATAGAGGCGGCGAAAAATATTGTCGACATTTTAACTCAAAAGCCCGACCATAAACTTCAAGACTTTTACAGACGTTTAATTAATGCCGACATAAAAAATCACGCAGGCGCGTTAAGACTCCTTCAGCAAGAAATACAATCACGCCTTTATTACCTTTTGAGAAGCAATGACGATACTGCGGCGTTAATTACTTTAACAGACAATATAAAAGGTTTTTGGAGTAGAAAGATTGCTTATTTGTTGTCAGAGACCTGCTTAAAAACCATAACCTCCGCTTTATCAGATTATGCACAAAACTCCATTCAACTTGATGAAGACGTTGTAATTTCATTAATTGCCATAAGAAAAAATCACCACTATAATGATGAATTTGAAAAAATACTGTTCCATTTGAAAAACACCAGAGACAGCGTCAAATTGCGCAATTTTATTGACAAAATTTTAAGATCACGCGATACCGGTGCTCCCGTTTAACTTAGGATAAGGAAAAATCTTGATGGACGTATCAGACAAATGGCTCGCAGAAAAAAGTTTTTTTTGCGATAATGATATAATGGTGTTGCCGAAACTTACAGAAATTTATTTTGAAGAAAAAAAATATTCGTTGACATACTATTTGGCGGACTTGTACCAAAACGATTTTTTGAGCTTACTTTTTTATAAAATGTTAAGTTTATCGGTACTTGGAAAAAAGAAGGCGGCTTTTAAAATTTATGAATCACATGGCGACGACTGGCTAAATATCTGCAAGCAGTACAACATTTATTGGAAACACGTCATTTTGTTTGCTCTCTATTTTAAGCAAAAACGATATTCGGACTGGTTTCAAAATCTGCTTAATCGTCATTATGACTCGGAATTAGTACAGCTTTTTGAATTGATTGAAGAATATTCTCAGGAAAAATTTGTACAGCTTCCTCTTTTCAACAAAATTTGTGAAGAATATCCTTCGCTAAAAAAATTTTATATGCCTCTTAAATCTAAAAACAGTCCTATTACATTTGAAAAAGTTTTATGGCGGGTATGGGGAAAATATAATCATAAACTGCGCGACATGCCGCTTGACAAAAATAAAATGCAATGTCTTTATAACAAGGACGGTTTAAAAATTTTCAGCTACAAGCCGCATCAAGTAGCCGCATCAATGCATATAATTTTTGACCATGACGCTACGATAATTTTTGATTGCGGCGCAGAATTGGTTGAAGACGGAATAAAGCATATCCCTGCGAGACAAATTCTTGAGGATTTAAATATCAATAAAGTTGACGCGGTATTTATTTCACATGGACACTTGGATCATTACGGCAGTTTGAATGAATTACCGCGTTCACCTTGCTTTATGACTGAAGAGACGGCAAGCATCATAAAAATGACCTCGACAAATATTTTTCTTAGAAATTTGCAAGTAAAAAATTTTTATGATACAGTCAATGTCGGCGGCATAAAAATAAAATTTATCCCAAACGGACATATTCGCGGCTCGGTGCTTTTCGACATAGATTGGCGAGGTAAAAGAATTATTTACACCGGCGATTACTGCCTTGCCGACCAACATACTTGCTTGGGCTTGGACATAAATTCGCTATTGACAATTCCAAAAAGAACAGATATTTTTTTGACTGAATCTACTTACGGTAAAAAACCTCAGATGCTTTCACTTAAACAATACGAATCCATTTTCGTAGATATCTGTGAAGCTGTAATTAAATTTGGCAAAAAAATTATCATTCCGAGTTTTGCAGTAGGAAGGGCTGCAGAAGTTGCGTTATTGTTGAAAGAATCTGCGCGGCGAAACGGCTTTATCATACTGATTGACGGCTTGGCGGCGCAGATGACGGAGTATTATCAAAACAGTATGGAAAAAAATATAATTGGAGGTAATATCTCGGTTTACACCGGAGACATTGATTTGAGATACAGAATTGACAATTACAACGTCATTATTGCCAGTTCCGGAATGTTGCAAGAAGGAAGTACTTCTTTTTTTTACCTTCAAGAGATGTTGGATATGGATAAAGTTTGCGTCCTGAAAGTGGGATTTATTCGTGAATATGAAGACATGCTTATAAGCATTTTAAATCGGCGCGACAAAAACGTAACCTTTTTTGATATTCCGCTTTCAGCACATGCAGATTATGATACCTTGATTTCGATAACGGAAAAAATTTCGCCGGAAACGGCAATTTATATTCATGGACAAGGAATTGAGGCTTAGAATAGAGAGGACGGATTTTTATGGAAAATCATAATGTTGACACGAGCAAACTTTGCTTGATAACGGGCAACGCCAATCCCGAATTGGCAAAAAAAATTTCTGAATACATAAACGTCAGACTTTGTGACGCATCTGTAGGGCGCTTTAACAACGGCGAAACGGCGGTAATGATTAATGAAAGCATTCGCGGCAAGGATATTTTCATTGTTCAGCCGACTTCTCAACCGGTAAATGATAATGTCATGGATCTTTTGATATTGGCTGACGCCTGCAAACGCGCCTCTGCACACAGCATTACGGCGATTGTTCCCTACTATGCCTATGCAAGGCAGGACAGAAAGACGCGTGGTCGTGAACCCATTTCTGCAAAGCTTGTTGCCAATTTAATGGTTGCCGCAGGTATGAGCCGCGTCATTACCGTTGATTTACATGCCGCGCAGATTCAAGGATTTTTCGATATTCCGGTTGATCACCTTGCCGCCGCGCCGGTTATCGCCGATTACTTTAACCGTCAAACTTTCGATAATGAGCTTGTCGTAGTCAGTCCTGACTTAGGCGGCGTAACACGTGCCCGCGCGTTGGCAGATTATCTTAAAGCGCCGATTGCCATTATTGAAAAGCGCCGTCCGCGTCCCGGAGAAGCTGAAGTTATGAATATCATCGGCGACGTTAAGGATAAAATTACGCTGATGATTGATGACATTGTTGACACTGCCGGAAGTCTTTGTGAAGGTGCTAAGGCTTTAAAGCGGCTCGGTGCAAAATCTGTACTTGCCGCCTGTACTCATCCTGTACTCAGCAAAAACGCCGTTGAAAAAATCGATAACTCCGACATGGAACAGCTTGTCGTTACCGATACCATACCTTTGCCGGAAGATAAACAATCACCCAAAATTAAAGTGCTGTCAATGGCGCAGTCAATCGGCGACGTTATTTTAAGAATACAGGCACAGCGTTCCGTAAGCCTGCTTTTTAGATAATTAGGAAAACCATTATTCACTATTCACTACTCACTACTTACTACTCACTAATTCTACAAAGGAGAACAATTTTTAATGTCTGCTGAAACTTTGGAATTTCAAGCCGAGACTAAAAGACTTCTCGACTTGGTTATTAACTCAATCTATACAAACAAAGAAATTTTCCTGCGCGAACTCATTTCCAATGCCTCCGACGCGATTGACAAACTTCATTTTGAATCCTTAACCAATCACGATATTTTGGAAGGAAATGAAGACTTTGAAATCTTCATAGTTCCCGATTCAGATACAAAAACCATAACAATTTCAGATAACGGCATTGGCATGACGCGCGACGAAGTCATTGCCAATATCGGCACTATCGCCCAGTCAGGCACTCGTGCTTTTCTTGACAAAATGAGTGATGCCGGTGACAGTAATAACGAAGAGCTTATCGGACAATTCGGCGTAGGTTTTTATTCCGCGTTTATTGTTGCTCAAAAAGTTGAACTTACCACACGTAAAGCCGGCGGTGAAAATTCCGCCGTTAAATGGACTTGCGAAGGCGCCGGCGAATACGTCATTGAAGACGTTGACAAACCGTCACGCGGTACCACGATTATACTTCACCTTAAGCCGGAATTTGTAAGCGGCGATGAGTTTAACTTCACCGACCATTTCACGATTGAAAGCCTTGTAAAAAAATATTCCGATTACATTCGCTATCCCATTAAAATGAATTTCTACACTGAAGATAAGGATAAAAATCACATTGTCGAAGTTCGCACGGTAAATTCAATGCAGCCGCTTTGGACGCGCAATAAATCAGATATTTCGGAAGACGAATACGAAGAATTTTTCCGCCACCAATTCCACGAGTGGGAAAAGCCTATGGAAATTTTCCATACAAAGGCAGAAGGTACAATCGAATACACGGCGTTACTTTGCATTCCAAAACGCGCCGCGTCGAATTTATTTTTTGCAGACTACGAGCCAGGTTTACAGCTTTATTCGCGCCACGTCTTCGTTATGGATAAGTGTAAAGACTTTTTGCCGGACTATTTCCGCTTTGTAAAAGGGCTTGTAGATTCACCGGATTTGCCGCTTAACGTGTCGCGTGAAATTTTACAACAGAGCCGTGACGTTAAAAAAATCGGTCGCGCACTTGAAAAGAATATTCTTAAGCAACTTGCTAAGGCGTTGAAAAACGACCGTGAACATTATGAAGAATTTTGGGCGCAGTTCGGAAAGTCTCTTAAAATCGGCGTTTACAATAACACTTATGACAGCAAGGTTAAGGAAGATTTACAAGACCTGCTTTTATTTGTAACGTCGAAGGATTTAAAATTGTCGACGCTTGCCGAGTATGTCGAACGTATGCCGGCTACGCAAAAGAAGATTTACTGCGCAACGGGTAAAGACGCGGCGTCAATAGCGAAATTGCCGCAACTTGAAATTCTGCGCGAACGCGGCATAGAAGTCATTTACCTTGTTGATCCTGTTGACGAATTTGCACTTAACGCGCTTGTCAGCTACAACGGCAAGGAAATTCAATCTGTCAACCGTGAAGATTTTGAACTTGAAGACGAAGATTCGCAGAAAACCAAGTCTGAAATTGACGAGTTGTCCCGCTCCTACGAAGAATTATTGCTTGACGTGAAAGCCGCAATCGGTGAAAGCGTTAATGAAGTACGTTTAACTGCGCGGCTTAAATCCGGCGCTGTATGCCTTATGACGGGCATTAATGGACCTTCGCTGAATATGGAGCAGACTTTTGCACCGATGAATAATCCCTTCTTCAAAGCGCACAGAATTTTGGGACTTAATCCCAATCACCCGCTTTTCAAAAAGTTAAGCGGTGTTCACGCGCAGGATAAAAATTCCGACAAGTTTAAGGATTTTTGTAAACTGCTTTACGCGCAGGCGCTTTTAATTGAAGGCATTATGCCCGACAATCCCGTTGACTTGGCGAATAAAATTGCCGAGCTGATGAGTAATTAAGAATTAAGAATGTAGAATTAAGAATGTAGAGAGTAGATTATAGAGAGTAGGAAACCTACAATCTCCTTCCTCCCTTCTACTCTCTACCCTCTACCCTCTACCCCCTAATCCCTAAAAAAATGAAAAATGTTTTGATTATAAAACTTAGCGCGATTGGCGACGTTGTACACGCCCTGCCTGTAAGCGCCGCCGTCAAGGAAACTTTTCCTGACGCTAAAATTACTTGGGTAGTTGAGCCGCCGGCTTATGACTTGATTAAAATGAATCCCTGCGTTGATAAAATTATTCTCTTTCGCAAAAAAGATTTTCGCACGTTGAAAGGTTTTGCAAAATTATTTTTCCCCTTCCGTCGCGAACTTCAAAGCGAAACTTACGACGCAGTTTTGGATTTACAAGGACTTTTCAAGTCGGCGGCTATCGCTTTTTTCGCAAATTCCAACATAAAACTCGGCATCTGCAATATGCGCGAGATGAGTGACAAAATTTCAAAACCGATTATCGGTGAACATTTTCAAGGACACATTGTCGAAAGATATTTGGATACTGCCCGCGCCATAGGTTGCAAGGTTGAAAATGCTTATCGTGCCGCCTGCTGAAATTAAACGCGCCGATACAATTACAAATCATTTTGGTTTACGCTCCGGCAATCCCTACGTGATTTTTGCCGTCGGTGCTAATTGGGCAAATAAGCGCTGGGACTTAAAATATTTTGCAGAGATAGGCGATTGGCTTTACAATATGAATATTGTACCGGTTATCGTAGGTAACGGCGCTGTGGACGTGCAACGCGCGGCGGAAATTGAATCGCTTATGGAAATTCCGCCGATTAATCTTGTAAATCAAACAAATTTACCTCAGCTTACGCACATAATAAAAAATTCCCGCGCAGTTATCGGCGGCGATACCGGCATTGTACATTTGGCGGCAGGTTTAAAAATTCCCGTCGTTATGCTTATGGGTCCCACCGATGCAAACAGAAACGGCGCTTACGGTCAGCCGGAAAATTCCATTGAAGTTGACAGACCTTGCAGAGGTTGCTGGAAACGCGCTTGTCCGAAAAATCTTGACTGCCTTGAAAATATTTCTCCCGCGCAGGTTAAGGATAAAATTTCTGCCGCGCTTGAAAATATCCCTTGCAATTTAACTTAAACACGATTATAATTTCACCTAAAAGCGCCGAGAAGCCTCCGCCTTTAGGCGTGGGAAGGAAAGGCGCACAATATTTTCTTGATTGTTTATAAATCAAACTGTATAATTTTATTATCGAGCAAACGGTTGTAGCTTAGGCTTTAAGGCACTCGATA
>CAJOKY010000081.1 GCA_905235425.1 uncultured Selenomonadaceae bacterium | reverse complement strand
TTTCAACATAAGCCGCGCGTCAATGTTGGTCGCCGCGTTAATCGAAGGTAAAGAAAAATTTTTATCCTGCGCCTTCGACGACGCAATACATCAGCCGTACCGAACAAAATTAGTGCCGGGTATGCAGGAAGTTTTTGCGGCGGCTAAAAAGGCGGGAGCGTTGGGCGTGGCATTGAGCGGCGCAGGTCCATGCCTTATCGCGTTTTCGGCGGCAAGTAAAAAGATTGAAAACGATATCGCGTCGGAAATGGTTCATACTTTTAAAAAGTTTGACGTACAAGCAGGCGCTTTGATTTTGGATTTAGACACGCATGGCGCCGTTGTTGAGTCGGTGTAAAAATTTATTTGTTAAACTTCCGATTAGGAGCTAGTGTTTTATGGAACTGCGGCAGTTTGAATATTTTTGTACGGTGAGTTCGCTGAAAAGTTTTACTAAAGCGGCACAAATTCTTCACGTTTCTCAACCTTCCGTAACAAAGACAATTCAAGCTTTGGAGTCGGAATTAAAAGTGTCGCTTTTCGACCGCAGTCAAAAACATATCGCCTTAACAGAGGCGGGACAAGTATTTCTGATTCACGCACAAAAAATTTTACAGGACGTAAAAGCCGCGCAGATTGGTATAGAAAGATTTCAAAATCGTAGCGGCGGCACAATACGTTTCGGCATACCGCCAATGGTCGAATCCTACCTTTTCCCAAACCTTTTCATAAAATTTCAAGCTGAAAATCCTGACATTGTGATTGACTTGCGTGAATGCAGTGACTCATTGACGGTGAAAGAAAGTTTGAAAAGCGGCGAATCGGATTTCGGCATAATCTACTTGAAGGCGGGAGAAACGCAGGAATATTCGCTAAACCTTTTGGAAGATGAATTTTATTTGTGTCTGCCAAAAAATCATAGGCTTGTAAAGTCGGAAAAAATTTCGTTTAAATCCCTACGCCATGAAAAATTTATTTTGCAACCGGCGGGAACTTTTCAAAACTTCGCCACAATCGAACGCGCGGCAAGTGCGGGGTTTTCGCCGGATATTTTACTTTGTACGTCGCAACTGAAAACTATTAAAGAATTGGTTTCAAGCGGCGCGGCAGTGTCACTTTTACCGCGATTTGCCTTAACGCCGGAATCAAATTTCAATTTTTTGCCGATAAATCCGCCGATAAAATTTACTGTCGCCTTGACGTGGAATAAATTTAAAGACTTGTCGCCGCTTTCCATACATTTTTTAAACTTTGTCGGCGCGCTCTTTGAAAAAGACAATTTACTTGCAATTTCTCAAAAAAAATTTTAATATAATAAGGACGGGAGGTGCTCCGAATTTGAAGGAAAATTTCAGTGTCGCGATAAGCTACGGCGAAAATTTAGGTTATGTCGAGTATGACAGCGCAAATAAAAAAGTTGTCGTGGTGCTTGCTGATGAAGATGGTAAACGCAAGGCGGAAGATTTTTTGTCTACTGTGCATGAAATAAAAATTCCACATGAAACACTTTTGGATTTTACGTCGGAGAAAATTAATCCGCAGGCTGACGAGGAAAGTTTAAAAATTGCCTTAACGCGTCTTTGGGAAGCTACCGGCGTGCATGTCGATTGGAGTCGTCCCGTTGACTACGTAAAAGCGCACCCGCATTATTAGGGATTAGGGAGCAGGGAACAGGGATTAGGGATTAGCTTTTAGCGATTAGCTGATTGGAGTTGTTCAAATTGGAAATAAAAACTGAACGTGACGGCGAAAAATTAACCGTGACGCTTATCGGAAAATTGGACGCCGTAACCGCCATTGAACTTGATAAAACTATGTCGAAGGAACTTGACGGCGTGAAAAATTTAGTCATTGACTTGAAAGATTTAAGCTACATTGCATCTGCGGGCTTGCGCATATTGTTAAAAACGCAAAAACGCATGAACAATCAAGGTGAACTGTTTGTAAAAAATATTCAGCGCGATGTACGCACCGTAATGGATATGACCGGATTTTCACGCCTTCTCACGCTTGAAGAGGAAGAGCGTAAACCTTTTTCCGTGTCGTTTTGACGGCTTAAATTAATATTTACTAGGGAGGTTTTTTTTTGGATATTCGCTCATTGGAGTTAGAAAATATTTTTTTGCGTTCAAAAGTACCCATTCCCTTTGTCGAAGATAATTTTTACTTGCCTGCGAAAGTTTTTGTTGAAGGGTATTTTCCCGCCGGTACGATTTTCAAGTATCAAGAGGCGGTTTGCAGTAAAAAAATTGACGTGTACAACGATCAAGTTAATGACTACTGTCATGCCGTATCGCTACTTTACAGCAATAAATTCAACGGCGCCGGAAATGACGAGGACGAATACACCGTAATTTTTCACGTCGATTTAAGTTGTCTTTTCCTGCTACTTGAGCCGATTGACGAAAAGGGCAACGTCATACCTTTGTAAAATTTTCTTTCGGCAAAAATATGACTCTCCAACGCGAAGAGTCTTTTTTTTCGCATAAAATTTTGATATATTTTTACGAGGTGATTTCTATGGACAGGTTACAAGACCTTGAAAAAATTCTTACTGCGGCGCGTGACTTGGGAAAAAATTTGCAAGAGGATCTTAACAAGCTCCGCGCAGATAATGAGCAACTTCAGACGCAGAATAAACGTTTGCAGGCAGAAAATGAAAAGTTGAAAAATGACAGTGACAACTTGCTTGATGAAATGGAGACGCTGGAAAATGTCGTAAAGGATCTGCGCGCGGCTAATGAAACTTTCGGCGTGAATTTAAATCGTCTTATGGGGCAACTCAATCAAGCGATTAATGACAATCACGAAAAATTTATGTCGCAGATAAATTCGCTCATGCGTGACGAGTTCCAAAAATTTTTTGCCGAATATATGAGTAAAATTAAAGCTGACACTGACAAAAAGAATTTTCAAAAGCCGTCGCATGATTATAAAAACGCAAAAAAAAAGAAGTCAGATGACATTGTAACCGAGACGGCAGTTGCAAACGTCACTGCAAAAGGCGGCGTTACTAAGGAAGAAGTTTTTATGCCGCCTGATACGGTAGGGGATAAAACTCAATCCAAAATGCTTTATGCCGATTTTTACGCAGAAGAAAGTATAGAGTAGCCGGTAGCCGGTATTTAGTGTAACTACTTAGTGTAACTACTTGCTTTTGACGCGTTGATTTACTTTTTCTTTAGCGTAAAGAAAAAGTAACAAAAAGAAAACATGGCGCGGCTGTAGTTCGCTTACTTTTTCGTAATTTTAGCTTTTACGTCCGCACAAAGGTTACGGTGACTTCGGCTTTTACGTACGCAGCTCAAGGCACATCCGCGCCGATTTCTCGGGTACATCCGCGCCGTCTTTTTTACTTTACCGGCTACTCACTATCTCACTACTAACTACTTACTATCTCACTACTTACTAAAACGGAGTGATTAATTTGAAATTGGTAATAACTGTTGTCGGCAAAGACCGCGTCGGCATCATTGCGGCGGTTACAAAAATTCTTGCCGATAATGACGTAAACATTTTAAGCATCAATCAAAATATCTTGAACGGCTTTTTCAATATGATTCTCTTTGCCGAAGCTGATGAAAATAAAATCCGCCTTGTGAACCTGCAACAAGCTCTGAAAGTTCAAGGCGAAGAAATCGGCGTCGAAATCAAGACGCAACATCAAGATATTTTTGACGCTATGCATAAGGTGTAATAGTAGGTTTAACAAAAAATAAAAGCAAATTCCTTTTAAACACGACTGAATTTGTCGGCAAATAAGAATAATTGCCCGTTGCAAATATGGAAAATACCTGATAAAATTTCGAGCGTCGACAGGGAAGTTGATAAATCGCAATAGATTGCTGTAGGAAACTTAACTTAGGAGTGTTTAACATGAAATTTGCTTATAAAGTTATCAAAAACAAAAATAAAAAAATTGAAACCAGCGAAACACCGATAATCAATCCTACCATTGGCACTTCAACCGGTACGGTATCGTTTATCCTCGTTTCTAAAAATACATTGGGGTTCCGCGAATGCGCCGGTATCGTTAAAATAGCACAAAATACAAATTGCACGGTTCACATGGCGTCCGGCAAAAAATCGGGAAGCTCCGCCAGTATCCTTTCACTCGTAGGACTCGGCATTACCGCCGATAAAAGTTTGGTCTTGACAATTAAAGGCGAACGCAACGCAGAGGCTTTCCGCGAAATTTCAAAAATCATCAACGAGTAAAATTTGCGTAGCCGCCTTTCTAAAACGATTCATAATAGCGACGCCTAAGCCGATATCTGCAACGCCTTCCGCCAAAATGATATCGGCAGTCAGATTATCAAAACTTCTTAACGATTCATAAATATTAGCCGCAATAACTTTTAAATCGCCGCAACTTCCATAAGGCACGGCGATAATTTTTTCCGCATCAAGCTTTGAAATTAATTCGTGACTTGCAATAACTCCGACAGATTTATTTTCTGCGCGGAGTTTTTTTATTTCTCGGCGAAAAATTTTTTCCAATACGTCAAGCGAAGTCGTTTCAATCAGCGTCATTGGAACTTTCGGCGCGTAATGCGTGTACTTCATACCTGGTGCACGCGGCTTGGAACTTGTAGACGGCGCAACTTTCACATCGCCTAAAATTTCTTCCAACATTTCCTTAGTAACAGCGCCTGGTCTAAGAATTTCCGCAACATCTGAGGTAACGTCGACAATGGTAGATTCAACGCCGAATTGACACGCGCCGCCGTCCAAAATGATTTTTATTTTACCTTCCATATCGGCAAAAACAGCTTGCGACGTAGTGGGACTGGGTCTGCCGGAAGTATTTGCGCTGGGCGCGGCGATAGGGCAATCAGCGGCTTTTATCAGTGCGCGTGCTACGTCATTGTCGGGAAATCGCACGCCTACGGTAGAAAGTCCGCCTGTAACCGCGTCGGGTACAAATTTCGTTTTTGGCAAAATTATAGTCAAAGGACCCGGACAAAATGCCGCGAAAAGTTTTTCTGCCGCCGGTAAAATTTTTGCCGCGCGTTCGACTTGTGATAAAGTGGCGAAATGTAAAATCAGCGGGTTATCGGAAGGTCTGCCTTTTGCCGCGAATATTTTTTTGCAGGCGTCGGCATTTAAGCCGTCCGCGCCTAGACCGTAGACTGTTTCTGTAGGGAAGGCGACGAGGTCACCTGCGCGAATCAAATTGCCTGCGCGTTTAATATTTTCTCTTGTAGGTTTTAATATTTCTGTTTTCATAGGTGTTAGTGAATAGTGAGTAGTCAGTAGTGAGTAGTCAGTAGTAAGTGGTGAGTGGTTAAAAAATAGCGGCGATAACTCTTTCAATGCCGGCTAAGTCACGTAAAATTTTAATGTCAGTGAAATGTTTCGTCAACAAATTTTTCACGGCGGACGCTTGATTAATTCCAATTTCCACTGCCAAAAAGCCGCCTTCACATAAAAAATTCGGCGCCTCTTCAATAATTCGCCGGTAAAAATTTAAGCCGTCATCTCCGCCGTCAAGCGCAATTTTCGGCTCGCGTTTAACTTCTTCCTGCAACGTTGCCAAATCGCTTGTCGGAATGTACGGCGGATTGGAAATTATCGCGTGAAATTTTTGCCCGCGCAGAGGTTCAAATAAATTGCCGACGTAAAATTTTAATCTGTCGTCTACGCCGAATTTTTCAGCATTGAACTTCGCACAGTTAATCGCGTCTTCTGAAATGTCAACCGTTACGGCATCGGCATTTTTTACGTATTTTAAAATAGATACGCAGATCGCGCCGCTACCCGTGCCGATATCTGCAAAAGTCACGTCGCCTTTCAATGCGGAAAGGTTTTCAATGGCGTATTGTACCAAAATTTCAGTGTCGGGACGCGGTATCAGTACGTCCGGCGTTACGGCAAAATTCAAGCCCATAAATTCACGCTGTCCCGTAAGGTAGGCGGTAGGAATTTTTTCTGCGCGTTGCATTATAAGAGATTCAAAGCGCGTAGCTTGCGCGGGAGATACATTTTTAGCCGCGTCTACATAAAGGTAAAGACGCCTGCAATTTAAAACGTGCGCCAACAAAACTTCAGCGTCAAGCCGCGCAGATTCAATGCCCGCCGCTTCAAGTCTTGCCGTCGCACTTTGTAAAAGTTTATTTATCATTTTTCATCAAAAGTTACCTAAAAAATTAAAATACGCCGATTTGCTCTAAAATTTTTACGGCGTCAGTACCTGAGGTTATTTCAGCCATTATTTTAGATTCCTTTTTTACTACCTCTAAGGCCTTTTTTAAAATTATGTTTTC
The DNA here is from genome assembly GCA_905235425.1 of uncultured Selenomonadaceae bacterium. GTDB lineage: Bacteria > Bacillota > Negativicutes > Selenomonadales > Selenomonadaceae > Quinella. Next base: position 2,733 of record CAJOKY010000081.1, on the reverse strand, counting down.
ATAACGTTCAGGAATTACAACTATTCCGTCATTGTCTGCAAATACAAGTTCATTAGGATGTACATAGACATTTGAAATTTTAATGGTCTTATTAATGCTTTGGGTAGTTGCTCTTTTCAAAACGTCCTTACAATTATAGCCTTTAGAAAAAACCGGAAAACCTAAACTTTTAACAGCGCTATAATCTCTTGTCATACCGCCGATAATTGCGGCTGAAGCTCCTGAACGCATTGCCAACAAAGCATTTAAATTCCCAAAGTACGCATAATCAGGACATTCATTTTCTACGATAATGATATCACCAGGAACAATGGTTTTATAAGATTTAAGCGCATCATATATACCCATAAAATTTTCTCCAGGTTCAAGCTCTCGTAATTTTAAAGTATTTGCACGCCCTAAAATCTTTGCATCGCTTAAATTTGGCTTTAAATCATTTATTACTCCATGAACATTTAAACTGTCAAGGATATCGGACAATATACTGGTGGTTAATAAGGAACTTAAATTTCTAAATAATTCTCTTTCTTTTTCACGCATACCTGCCGCTAAAAAATTTGCCATTTCAAATTCATCGGGATAATTTACATCTACCTTTTCTGTGGCATCTGCATAAAGAAAATAAACACTGTCTCCATAACGCATATTATTTTTTAGTGCTGTCTCACGGCGAACAATATAAAGTCCCATAGATTCCAATATAGTATCCGGTAAATCTTTACTGTTAGGAATATGCCATTTGTTATACTTTGGTTTATTATTTTCCCACAAATATTGTTTTTCTTTAGACACTAAAACAACAGAATCATATTGAGAATTTTTTAATAAAACCTCCACACCTCGTCGTATGGTTTCAATTTTTATAAAAGGACTCGTACATAGAATTTGAATATAAATATCTGCAACGACATGTTTTATTTCATTCATAAAAAGGGTGTGACCGTCAGTTTTATTTGTTGCTAAATCCGGATCACGTTTTAAGTGTTTACAATCAATTTCAGATGCCATATCAAAAATCAAATCAGATTCGGAATCTAAGTACACTTCATCGATAAAATCACATTTAACCAATTTTTCAAGAGTATTCAAAAAAAGCGGTTTGCCATCTAACAACTTGGTATTTTTATTTTCTACACGTTCACTGTTACCTTTTGCCGGTAAAAATGCCACGACTTTCATTATTACCACCCCGCCTTTTCTTCTCTAAGCGCGGTTTGATAATTTTCGGTGTATTCGTCCAAAAATAAATCGCGCAGACCAACGGGATTAATGGAAATAATTTTAGTTTCGGGATAATATTGCAACGCGAACATTTTCAGCCGCACATAACCCATTTTTAAATCGCGTACATTTAAAAGCGGGGCTTTCAAATTCGCGTCGTTATAAAAATGTCCGGCTCGGCTGGTATCGCAACCAACCAAGTAAATTTCAGCAGGTGCAGTGAACAGCGCAAAATGCAAAGCTTGAAAAGCAACACTGCCGTACATAAAAGAAGGGTGCGTACAAATATCACGGTATATGCGCTGATCGCTATCCATAGCGCCGATACAATAAAAAACTATCTTATCCTCTGCCTTAAAGAGAACATCTTCAGGATAGTTTAAAACGACGTTATGCTGTCTTTCCACCTTCCTGCCGATAAAAATTTTCTCACGAATTTTGTCGAAACCTTTTGACGCCGGAAATTCCAGTGTCTTGTTATCGACAGCTACATCATATGTAAACAAATAATCAAAATTGATATCTTCGCGCTTCCACGCTTGATTCATACCTATGTGAATTGCGTCAGGTATCGGCTCGTAATATTTGGCGGTAGGACCGCTGGCTACAATGACAACTTTCTTGCCGCGAAAAGCATTTCTGTACTCGGCAAAGGCGGCGGTATTTGTGACTTGGACTTCATTTTGCTCATCAACACGCAGAGCCAATGTATCCAATTTTTCATCAAATCGGCGCATGTACCAAAGTAAAATTTGCCCGTTACTCATCATATTGGAAATGTAGCTTTGCGCTTGTACCAAAACGTCATTCGTCGCGAAAATAACTTTTTTGCAACCGTAGAGTTTAAGTTTTGTATATGCCGCGTTAAAATTTTCCTCCGCTCCAATGACGATAAACAAAGCCGTCTTGCGAAAATGGCGCAAATGTTCAAGCGGTATAACGGGCATTTCATTGACGAACGTCAACATTCTGCCGTAGGGAACTTCATTTACCGCAATACAGCTGACTTTTTTAATGATACCGGCGTAATGTAAATAATCTAAAAACGCTTTCCCCTTAGTATCTGCCGAATAAATGATAACCTCATAAAAATCTCTGATAAGCTCAACCGCCCCATCCAAACTTTCAATAAATTTCATTTCATTTGGGCGGATCAAAAATTGCCAATCTTCAACTAAGCTTGACGGCACTTTAAATGTTATGCAAGAAGAATTAACGGGATATAAGCCGGGAAAAAAATCAACAAAAGAAAAAAACTTGCTGAACAGTTCAAAGTACTGGTCGGGCGAATATTTTTCATTATTTAAATGAAAGAAAACCTTGTCGGACAGCGCCGAAATTTCTTTTAGCGTGTCAGGCAGTTCATTTTCCGGAATATGTTCCAAAACGTCTGTCACAATGACAAAATCAAATTTTTCTGTCAGCAAATTTTCAAACTCTTCTACCGCCGGATCGTAGCCGCAAACTTTGACGAAGGGATAATTCTCCTGTAAAAGTTTTACCAACTCGCCT
>CAJOKY010000080.1 GCA_905235425.1 uncultured Selenomonadaceae bacterium | reverse complement strand
TGCAGCGGACATGTTTTCTTTGTTACTTTCTTTTGCGCCAAAAGAAAGTAAGTATTAAAAAACTTTTTCATATGAATTAAACTTATTCAACACGCCCTAGTAGTTAGTAGTAGGTACTACTCCCTACTCCCTGCTCCCTAATCCCTAATCCCTAAAATATTGTAGACAAACAAGGGCTTTTTATGGTATTTTATACGTTGTTAAATTTTACATAGTAATTGATTTTAAAATTATTTTGTCGAAAGGTTTTCTGCCTAAGGAAGTGGTACAATGGCTGAACCAAATAACGAATCCGTAGTAGACAATCAGCTTGCCGGTTTAGGATCGTTCATACAGAGGTACAGCGACGTAATAATTGCGGTAACGCTTGTAATGATTGTCATAATGATGATTATCCCGTTGCCAACCGCACTTTTGGACGTTTTAATTTGCTTTAACATAACCATTGCGATTGTCGTCATAATGAGCGCGATTTACAATGAAGAGGCGCTGGATTTATCGGTTTTCCCTTCGCTACTTTTGGTGACAACGCTTTTCAGATTGGCGCTTAATATTTCGTCGACGCGATTAATCTTGCTAAACGGTTACGCCGGCGAAGTCATAACGGCATTTGGAAATTTCGTCGTAGGCGGTAACCCCGTTGTCGGCTTTATAATGTTTATAATCCTTGTCATAATAAATTTTATCGTCATAACAAAAGGCTCCGAGCGTGTAGCTGAAGTATCTGCGCGTTTCACATTGGACGCTATGCCCGGTAAACAAATGGCTATTGACGCGGACTTGAATCAGGGCGCGATAAATGACGCTGAAGCAAAGGTACGTCGTGAAAAAATTCAACGCGAAGCGGACTTCTTCGGCGCTATGGACGGTGCGTCGAAGTTCGTAAAAGGTGACGCGATAGCCGCAATTATTATAATGCTGATAAATATCGGCGGCGGCTTTGTCATCGGTATGGTTCAACGTGACATGGCGGCGGTTGAGGCTCTTCAAACATACACGCTTTTAACTGTCGGTGAAGGTCTTGTAAGCCAAATTCCCGCACTGTTAATTTCAACTGCAACAGGTTTAATCGTAACACGCGCGGCGTCGGAAGGCGATTTAGGCAATGATCTTGTAAAGCAACTCGTACGCAACGAAAGAATTTATTTGATAACTGCAGGCGTTTTAACGGCAATGTCACTTGTACCCGGTCTGCCGGGCGTTCCTTTCTTCACTCTTGCCTGCCTCTGCGCGTTTGTCGGCTACAATCTTAGAAGGAAAAATGTCATTACCGAAGAGGTGCAGGAAGAGGCTAAGGAAGTCAAGGCGCGTACAGAAGCTACGAAACCGGAAAATATCGTGTCACTTTTGCAGGTTGACCCAATGGAGCTTGAAATAGGTTACGCGCTGATTCCATTAGTTGACACGGGACAAGGCGGCGACCTTTTGGACAGAATTGTAATGATTCGTCGTCAATGCGCGATTGAAATGGGCTTAGTCGTACCCACAATTCGTATTCGCGATAACATTCAGATTAAGCCGAGCGCGTACGTTATCAAGCTTAAGGGTATGGAAATTGCACGCGGTGAATTGATGCTAGACCACTTTTTGGCGATGAACTCCGGCACGGTATTTGAAGAAGTCCCGGGTACCCCGACGGTTGAACCTGCATTTGGTTTACCGGCAATTTGGATTCCCGAAAGTGAACGCGAACAGGCGGAATTGAACGGCTACACGGTAGTTGACGCGGTATCGGTTTTGGCTACGCACTTAACAGAAGTCATTAAGCAACACGCCGCTGAAATTCTCGGTCGTCAAGAGACACAAAATCTTTTGGACAATTTGGCAAAGACAAATTCCGCGCTTGTCAACGAAGTTGTACCGGATCTTATGGGCGTCGGCGAAATTCAAAAGGTTTTGGCAAATCTTTTGGAAGAGCGCATTTCCATTCGCGATATGGCTACGATTTTGGAAGTTTTATCGGACTATTCAAAGGCTACGAAAGATACAGAAATTCTCACGGAATATGTACGCCACGCAATGTCAAGACAGATTACCGCGCAGGTTGTACAAGGCGGAAATGTTCTGCCGTGCATAACGTTAGACCCCGCGTTGGAAAATCGCATTGCCGGCGGTGTACAGCGCACGGATCACGGTTCATATGTCAATTTGGATCCTGATTCAACGCGTAAAATGCTGGCGTCACTTGAAAATGAACTTAACAAATTGGCAAATATGGGTTACGGTGCTGTCGTGTTGACAAGTCCCGCCGTACGTCTTTACTTCAAAAAGCTTGTATCGCGCTCGGTGCAAGGGCTTACCATTGTTTCACATGCAGAAATTACGCCGAATATTGAAATTCAGATTTTGGGAGTGGTTAGGATTTAGATTGTAGAGGGTAGATTGTAGAGGGTAGATTGTAGAGGGTAGAAAGTAGATTGTAGATTGTAATTCCTACTCCCTACTCCCTACTCTCTACTCTCTACTCTCTACCATCTAATAAAAGATAGGAGGGATTAATTTGGTTAAAATTGTTACCAATTTAACTGTTTGGCAAAAATCTATTGATTTAGTGGTGGAAATTTACCGTTTAATAAAAAAATTGCCAAAGGAAGAAACTTATTCGCTTGCAGACCAAATGCGCAGAGCAGCTGTTTCCATTCCGTCAAACATTGCGGAAGGCAGAAACCGTTCTTCGGAAAAAGAATTTGCACGTTTTTTATACATTGCACGCGGCTCATTGGGAGAACTTGAAACTCAAATTTTTATTTGTCAGAAACTTGGATATTTGAAAGACGCTGACACAAAAATTGCATTTAACTTGTGTACAGAAATTGCAAAGATATTGAATACCATGATTTCTAATAGGAGCTAGCCCCTACTATCTACCTCCTACCCTCTACTCTCTAAAAAGAAAGGTTGCTGAGAAGATAAATTGAAAAAGGAATTAATACGTTTGGAAAATGTGGTTAAAACATTCGGCAGTTTGACTGTCTTAGACGAGATTGAACTCACAATTCACGAAAATGAATTTGTAACGTTGCTGGGACCTTCAGGTTGCGGCAAAACAACGTTGCTTAGGATTTTGGGCGGCTTTGAAATGCCGGATTCAGGCAAGGTAATTTTCAGCGGTAAAGATATCACAAATGTACCGCCGAATAAGCGTCCGATTAATACCGTTTTTCAAAAATATTCCCTGTTTTCACATATGAACGTTGAAGAAAATATAGCATTCGGACCAAAAAACAGCGGCAAGAGCGCCGACTATATTCGAGGGAAAATTTCCTACGCGCTTAAACTGGTAAACCTTGAAGGCTACGAAAAACACGACGTGACAAAGTTAAGCGGCGGTCAACAACAACGCATCGCCATAGCTCGCGCCATTGTAAACGAGCCTAAGGTTTTACTGCTTGACGAACCTTTAAGCGCGCTGGATTTAAAATTACGTCGAAGTATGCGCCAAGAATTGGTACGCATTAAGCGCGAGACAGGCATAACTTTTGTATTTGTCACGCACGACCAAGAAGAGGCGCTTTCTATGTCCGATACCGTCGTCGTAATGAATCAAGGCTACATTCAGCAGGTAGGCACGCCGGAAAATGTCTACAATGAGCCGGAAAACGCCTTTGTAGCTGATTTTATCGGTGACAGCAACATTATTGATGGCGTAATGGTTCACGATAAATTGGTTAGAATTTTGGGCAGAGAGTATCCCTGCGTAGACGTAGGTTTTCCCCTTGAAAGTCCCGTCGACGTACAGATACGCCCTGAAGACATTACCCTTGACGCGCCGCAAGAAGACGCGCTTAACGGCGTTGTCACAAAAATCAGCTTTTGGGGTATGTCTTATGATATAATAGTTTCCGCCGGAGGTTTCGATTGGCTTATCCAGTCGATTCACAGACGCGAAGTCGGCGAAGAAGTAAGTTTGCATTTAGACCCTGAAAACATTCAGATTATGGCTAAACCGCAATCAGAGGATGAGGCTAAATTGGTTGAGCAGTGATTAGTGGTTTATAGGAGTAATTTAAATGTTTCAGTCTGTAACAGTTCGCAATTTATTTCTTGTGCCGTTTTGCTTATGGGCGGGAATTTTTATTTTTATACCGCTTGTCTGCATAATTTACTACGGCTTAACAAACTCCGGCGGCAGTTTCACGCTTGACAATATCGCGATAATTACGCAACGCGAATATTATTATTCTCTGCGCTTGTCGGTAGTTTTGGCGCTGATAACTACGATAATCTGCCTCCTGCTTGCATACCCGCTGTGCTTAATTTTAATCGAACGGGCAAAAAGCGCGGGTACGATTATAATTTTACTTTTCGTACTGCCGCTTTGGATGAATACGCTTTTATCGACAATGGCTTGGCAGACGATTTTTGAGCGCGACGGAATTTTAAATCAAGTGCTTAGACTTTTGTCAATGCCGGATATGACGCTGATTAACACGCCGACAGCAGTTGTTATCGGTATGATTTATAACTATCTGCCGTATATGGTGCTACCGCTTTACGTGACGCTGTCAAAAATTGATAAAAGTATTTTTGAGGCGGCGCGTGATTTAGGCGCTAATTCGTGGCAGACATTTTTAAAAGTCACCTTGCCGCTTAGTTTACCCGGCGCAATCAGCGGCATTACAATGGTTTTCATACCGGCGCTTACCACCTTTGCAATCAGCGCACTTCTCGGCGGCAGTAAACTTTTGTTAATCGGCAACGTCATTGAACAGGAATTTACCGTTGAATACGATTGGCATTTAGGCTCGGCGCTGTCAATAATTTTGATGATTTTTATTGTGATTAATATGGTGCTGACGATATTTTTTGATATGTCACGACGCGAAGAGGAATAGATTATAGGGATTAGGGATTAGGGAACAGGGATTAGAGGTTTTAATTCTTAATTCTTAATTCTTATCAACCAAAGGGGGACGACGATTGATTTCACGGCTTAAAACAGTTTACTTGGCGATAATATTTTTGTTTTTGTACGCGCCAATCGGTGTGTTAATCGCGCAGTCATTCAATGCAAGCCGATATCGCGGGCATTGGACAGGCGTAACTTTGCATTGGTACGAGTCACTTTTCACTAAGTCTGACATTGTGGACGCGCTGTCAAATACCTTTTCAATCGGAATACTTTCAGCCGCGATTGCTACGGTATTGGCGCTGATAACGTGTATAGCTCTGCGCGAAGTCGGCAAAAAATCCCGCGCAATGTTTATGAGCGTGGCTAACGTTCCGATTTTAAACGCGGATATAGTAACGGGAATATCGCTGATGCTTTTATTTTTGGGAATGGGTATGCGTTTAGGCTACGGTTCAATTTTAATCGCGCACGTCGTTTTCAATGTGCCGTACGTGATGCTGTGCATAATGCCGCAACTATTGGCGCTTGATAAAAGTTTTTACGAGGCGGCGTTGGATTTAGGCGCGTCACCATTCAAGGCGTTTACAAGCGTCGTGTTGCCGGAAATTAGGTCAAGCGTCTGCGCGGGATTTTTATTAGCCTTTACAATGTCGGCAGATGATTTTATAATAACGTATTTCACGCGCGGCGCGGGCGTCGATACTCTGTCAACAAAAATTTATTCAGAGTTGAAATTGGGCATTCACCCTGAAATGTACGCGCTGTCAACATTGGTGTTTGTCTTCATTGCAATTTTTGTAATGCTCTTTGCAATGAACAGAAAATCCAATTTTAAAGCAGAAGACCTGTTATAATAGCGGTTAGCCATTAGCGATTAGCCATTAGCCATTAACCGCTAACAGCTAACAGCTAAAAGCTAAAAGCTAATAACTAAAACAAAGGAGTTGGTTTGATTGAAAAAAATTTTTGCCGTCTTGGCAGTACTTTTAGCCTGCTTGAACTTCAGCGGTTGCGGTACGGGACAAAATGACAAAAACAAAAATGAAGTCTATGTCTACACGTGGGGAGATTATCTCAATCCCGAAGCGGTAAAATTGTTCGAGAAGGAAACCGGCATTCACGTCGTGCTTGATACCTTCGACACTAACGAAAGTATGTACCCGCGTGTTTCGGAAGGCGCCGTTCATTATGACGTAATTTGTCCCTCTGATTATATGATTCAAAAGATGATTGACAACGGCTTACTGCAACCGCTTGACTTCAATAAACTGCCGGAAGCTAAAAAGAATATCGGCGAACAATTTTTTAAGCAGTCAAAATACTTTGACCCTGACAATAAATATTCCGTACCTTACGCGTGGGGAACTGTCGGCATTATGTACAATAAAAAAGTTGTAGATGACCCCGTTGACAGTTGGAAAATTTTGTGGAATGAAAAGTACAAAGACAAAATTTTAATGCAGGATTCGCCGCGCGATGCGCTTATGGTGCCGCTTAAAATTATGGGACGCAGTATGAATGAAACAGATAAAGAGCAACTTGAAAAAGCTAAAGAAATGTTGGTTCAGCAAAAGCCGCTGGTTCAAGCTTACGTGATTGACGAAGTTAAAGACAAGATGATTTCCGGCGAAGCGGCAATAGGCGTCGTATTTTCCGGTGAAGCGCTTATGATTATGGAAGAAAATAAAGATACAGATTTTGCCATACCGAAAGAGGGTACAAACTTTTGGATTGACAGCTGGGTAGTTGCAAAAGACGCGCAGAATGTCGATAACGCGCATAAATTCATTGACTTTATGTGTCGCCCCGACATTGCCGTAATGAATTTTGAACACTTGGGCTATTCTACGCCTAATATTGCCGTACGCGATTTGGTAACAAACGAAGAATATAAAAATTCTCCTGTAGCCTTCCCCGACCCTTCGACATATGAAAATCAAGAGACCTATAAATATCTCGGCAACGATATGGACAGCTATTACAATCGTCTTTGGATGCAGGTTAAAACTGCCGATTAAAAAAATTCAACTTAAATGTAAAATTTTAGATGTGACTGTAAATTTTAGACAACACTTGTAAATAAAAAAAAAGCGTGTTAAAATTTTAACACGTTTAATTTTTTTTGAGAGAATCGACTCTCGGAAGGGAGTTTTAATTTTGTTTGGTATGTCAACCAGCGTCGGAATAGATTTAGGCACGGCGAATGTCTTGGTTTACGTGAAGGGCAAAGGCATAGTTTTGCGAGAGCCGTCTGTTGTGACGATAGACAAGGAAAATGATTCGATATTGGCGATAGGCGAAGAGGCGCGGGAAATGATTGGACGCACGCCGGGCAATATCGTTGCAATAAGACCGCTACGCGACGGCGTAATTGCTGATTACGATATGACAGAAGCAATGATACGCCACTTTCTTGAAAAAGTAGTAGGACGTTCATTTTTATTCAGACCGCGTGTAATGATATGCGTACCTACCGGCGTAACCGTTGTTGAAAAACGCGCAGTACAAGAAGCGGCAGAACAGGCAGGCGCTAAAACTGCTGAATTGATTGAAGAGCCTATAGCGGCGGCGCTTGGTGCAGGTATCGACATTTCAGAGCCGGTAGGTTCAATGGTAGTTGACATAGGCGGCGGTACGTGTGACATTGCGGTAATTTCACTCGGCGGCATTGTTTCCGGCGACAGTCTGCGCATTGCCGGTAACCAGTTTGACAGCGATATTGAAGAATTTATTAAAAAGCGTCACAGCTTAATGATTGGTGAACGTACCGCAGAAAATATTAAAACCGAAATTGGCGCGGCTTATCCGGATGCACGTAGAGAAAAAATGAGTGTACGCGGACGCGACGTTGTCACGGGATTGCCTAAAACCATAGAAGTCACTACGGATGAAATTGTTGAGGCACTTAGTGATTCTATCAGCAAAATTATTTCCAGCGTTAGAAAAGTGCTTGAAGGTACGCCGCCGGAGCTCGCCGCTGATATCATTGACAGAGGAATTATTTTGACCGGCGGCGGCGCTATGCTTTATGGCTTAGATAAACTGATTCAAAAAGAAACGAATATCCCTGCCAGTGTTGCCGATGACCCTTTGAGTTGCGTTGCACTCGGTACAGGTAAAGCGCTTGAAGAAAGTAAATAGAGTTTGAAAAATTTTTCTGCCGCGCGGCAGATTTTTTTATTTTGAGGAGGAATTTTTTTGATTGAACTCTTAGCTCCGGCAGGAAATTTTGACGCACTGAAAGCCGCTGTAAACGCAGGTGCTGACGCCGTTTATTTGGCAGGTGAAAATTTCGGCGCTCGTGCATATGCACAAAACTTTTCACGCGCAGATTTAACCGACGCCGTGAAATTTGCACATCTGCGCGGCGTTAAAATTCACGTCACGACCAATACAATTTTATCTGATGACGAACTTGAAAATTTTGCCGAATACATAAAATTTCTACGTAACATAAATGTCGACGCCGTATTGGTGCAGGATTTAGGCGCGGCTAAAATTATTCGTACCGTAGCACCTAACCTTGCTCTGCACGCCTCCACGCAAATGACGATACATAATCTTGAAGGCGTGAAATTTTTAGAGACGCTGGGTTTCAGTCGCGTAGTTTTAAGCCGCGAACTTTCATTAGCTGAAATTGAAAACATTGCCAAAAATTCGGCGATTGAAACGGAAATTTTTATTCACGGCGCTATTTGTGTATGTTATTCCGGTCAATGCCTTATGAGTAGTATGATTGGCGGCAGAAGCGGCAATCGCGGGCGTTGTGCGCAACCTTGCCGCTTGCCTTATAAATTGGTTGACGCTAACGGTAAAAATTTTCTCGACAATTCCGTAGGCGAATATCTTTTGAGTCCAAAGGATTTTAATACGCTTGAACTCTTGCCGCAAATTATTTCAGCCGGCGTTGATTCGCTGAAAATCGAAGGCAGAATGAAACGTCCCGAATACGTCGCCACTGTCGTAAAAGTTTATCGTGATTATTTAGGGAACAGGGAACAGGTACTCACTAATCAGGGAACAGGTAACAGGGAACAGTACTGACTATTCACTACTGACTACTGACTACTCACTAATCAGGGAACAGGTAGCAGGGAACAGTACTGACTATTCACTACTGACTACTGACTACTCACTAATTAGGGAGCAGGGAGCAGGGAACAGTACTGACTATTCACTACTCACTACTGACTACTCACTACTCACTAATCATAAAGCATTGGCGCAGATTTTTAACCGCGATTTTACTACCGCGTACCTTGAAAAGAATCAAGGCAGAAATTTCATAAGTGACAAACGTCCCAACAATCGCGGCGTCTTAATCGGTCGCGTCATAAAAATTGCCGATAATAAATTGACGCTTAAAACTTCTGAAAAAATTTCGGCAGGTGACCAAGTAGAAATTTGGGTGAAGGTTGGCGGACGCGTGACTTTTACTGTAGAAAATTTTCACGTTGACGGTGACATTTGCACGATTGAAACTTCCAATCTGCGCGGCGTTAAGATTCACGACAGGGCTTTTAAAATATTCGACGCAAGACTTGACGCGGAGGCTAAAAAATATTTCAACGGCGAATATCAGCGCAAAATTTTTGTAGACGCGCAGGTTACGGCTAAACTAAATCAGCCGCTGACTTTGACGTTTACCGATATTGACGGCAATGTTGCTACCGCGTCAACTGAATTTATTGCTGAAGTTGCGAAAAATCGTCCGCTTAACCTTGACACTTTGCAAAAACAAATCGGCAGGCTCGGCAATTCTGCATTTGAACTTAGAAATTTAACTGCCGATATTGACGAAAATATTATGGTGCCGATTAGCGAATTGAACGACGTACGCCGCAAGGTTACCGATATTTTAGAAATGCAACGGCTGGAACAGGGAACAGGGATTAGGGAACAGGTAACAGCTACCGACTACCGGCTACCTTCTAAAACCTACCCCCTACCCTCTACCTCCTACCCCCTACTATCTACAATCGCGCAGGTTGATTCGCTTGAAAAAATTAAAGCCGCACTGAAAGGCGGTGCTGACGCTATAATTTACGGCGGCGAAAATTTTAATAACCGCATTGTCACTACCAATGAACTTAAAAACGCCGTTGAATTAGTACGCAGTCACGGCAAAGAAATTTATCTTGCAACGCCGCGCATTGTTCGTAACAGTGAAGTTGCCGCGCTTGAAAAGAGTTTGACTGCCGCTGATTTTGACGCGATTTATATTCACAACCTTGCAACGTTAAGCCTTGCAAAAAAGCTGACTTCCGCGCAGATTCGCACCGATTTTTCACTAATCACCTTCAATGTCGAAACTATAAATTTCTTAAAAAATCTCGGTGTGGAAGGCGTGACGTTATCGCCGGAATTAAATTTAACGCAGATAAAAAATTTGGCGAAGATATCACCGTTGCCGGTAGAGTGCATTGTTCACGGCAATTTGGAGCTTATGATTAGTGCGTACTGCGCGATTGGAAGTTTTATCGGCAATATTCACGAAAAGCCCTGCGAAAAAGTTTGTCATAAAAATAATTTTTACCTGCAAGACAGGAAGAATATTTTATTTCCCGCAGTAACCGACCAATTTTGCCGTATGCATATTTTAAATTCAAAAACGCTGTCGATGATTGAACACCGAAATAATTTTGAAGGCGTCGACAGAATCAGAATTGACTGCCGGTATATGAATGTTGAAGAGACCGCGCAGATTGTTCACGCGTACAAGTACGGCGGCAGTGAGATTGAAAATTTTACGCGAGGGCATTATTTTCGCGGCGTGACTAATGTTAAGGAGAATTAATTTGAATCTATTTGCAGACATTGAAAATTACGTGCCGCTTGCTGAAAGAATGCGTCCGCAAAAATT
>CAJOKY010000079.1 GCA_905235425.1 uncultured Selenomonadaceae bacterium | reverse complement strand
TACGTCGCCGGTACCGTGAATCATAAGTGCAGAGCCTTGAAATTTTTCGGCAGTTTCATAAATCGGCAAAGTCTGCGCGGTTATAATATAGTTACGTCCGAGTTTAAGTCCGTTGAAAATTTCCACATATTCCGGCGGGTTCATGCTGTCATATTTGGAATTAAAGAGTTGCCCGCGAATCGCGTCATCGCGCAGTACGGCGGCAGGAGCCATTAACGCAATGCATTTAACTGCATTTGTACCGAGTTCACCTGCAAGCATACTTGTAACAACGCCGCCTTGTGAATGTCCCGCGATTGAAACGCTTGTAACGTTCGGCAACTTGCTGACATATTCATAAACCTTTTTGGCGTCTTCAATTTCATTTAAAACCGTCATATCAGAAAAGTTGCCTTCACTTTCGCCGTGACCGTTAAAGTCAAAACGTATTGACGCGATACCGGCTTTTTCAAGGTTATCAGCAAGTGTCGTGAGCAAAGTTTCATTTTTATTGCCGGTGAAGCCATGCAGAATCATTACCATAGGATAAGACTTTTTGTCGTCGGGAGTTTGAATTACCGCAGAAAGTTTTCCGTGATCCCCGTCAATTTTCAAAGATTGACTTTTAGCATTCACGGTCAAAGGCAAAATCATAAACACCGTAAACAGTAGGGTAAAAATTTTTTTCAGCACAACAATCACTCCTTAAAATTTTCTTAAGAAATGGTAACATTGACTGAAAACTTTTGCAACAAAAAAATCGCCGTGACTCAGGCGATTGAAACATATCGAACTATTAACCGTGTTGCAGAATCAATTCAGCAAGCGTGTATCAGAACTGTTAAGAAAAACTACGTGAGGATTTATACCGATAGCCTGAATTTGAGCTTTCACAATACGGCAGACATTTTCGTTTGCACGCTGTAAAATTCCTTCGCTTATGAGATGATTTTTTTCACGTTCAAGGTCTTTCGCTACCATCTCGTCTTGAATTTCGAGAGTGATTTTGTCGGCAAAGATGCCGCTTTCATTGGAAATTATATTGCAACTGCCGGGTTTGGAATAAATGTCTATTATCGTGCATTGCGGCAGGAGAATTGTGGCGCGGTTGCCGGTAATGCTGTTTTCAGGGATTCTTGCGCGTGTCAAGTCACAACCGCATTTTATCACGCCGCTGTATGTCATTTGAAATTTTACGCCGGTGAATGGAAGTTTAAAACCGAATTTTTCTTTAATATCTTCGTAGAAAATTTCGGCGGTAAATTCTTCGCGTACCGTAGCAAGTTCGGCGATATCCTTAATCGTAGAGTAAATAATTGTATGCAGGTTCGCCGCGTTTTGTTGAAGTTCCAAAGTTTCTTCCAAGTCATTCTGCCTGCGTTTAAGGTGAACAATGTAGTAAATACCGCCGCCTGCAAGCAACGTCACAAAAAGGAGCATTGCCATTGTCGCGCCAAATGCATCTGCCATGAAAATCTACTCCTCTACAAAAAATCGGCGTACAAATATTTTTCGTAAATGTACGCCGTGCAGTAAATTTTTTCTGCCTTAATTTTACTTGTCTCTGTTCAAACGCGATACAGACTTTTATTAAATAGTTGAAAATTATCACGCAGTAAATTTAGATTTCAAATCTTCAACCATTTTTATATAAAGCTTTTTGCATGCAGTGTAGTCGCGCGCCTCAATGTATCTGAGGCATTTTGAAAGGTAGTTGTCCCAAATTTCGCTGTATATAATTTTTGCATTCGGTAAAGAATTAATTTTCGCCACGATAGTCGGCGCCGTCTTATAATATTCATCAATTAATTTCTGACCGTCGGACTGCAATTTAAGCCAACCGTCGCGGAACTTGCGAAACGCCGTAAGTTCATAGCAATCATCCGGTTTACCGAAATTGTCACATACTGCCGTTGTGATAAAGCAACCTTCTTGATTTTGATTAGATGAATTGCCGGATATTCTTTCCCTATCTCTATACATTCTTTCTCTAAGCTGCCTTTGCTGTAACTGTCTCTGCAAACGCTCTGCGTGCTCGTAAGCTTCAGGGTGCAATTCTCTATTGAGTTGTCCGGTTGCGGACTGGTCGTTTAAAGCCGCTTTCAAGAATGCGCCGACAACACTTCCTATTAACCCCATTTTTTAAACTCCGTTACTGAGAACTTATAAAAAGCTATAAACCTTTATGTCCCATTCCTGCTTCACCGCGTCCGCTTTTGCCTTAGCTACTCACGTTTAGTGACGCTCCACAGGCTTGAATTCCCCGCTAACGTACGGGTACTATTGTCTAAATTTGGTTTTCGTTCAGACGCGCACATTATACAAAGAATATTTAACAAGTCAACATAAAAATTTATCAGCAACGGTTTTCACCTCCGTATATTTTTTAATTGTTGTATAACTTATTATAAATTATTTTTATCTGTTTATACTCCTCTTTTAAAATAACCATGATATCAAAATTTACATTATCTGAACTTTTTCGCTGAATTGTATAAATAATATCACAAACATTTTAAGAAGTGTTGTTCCGGCGGGACATTTTTCAAAAAAATTTTCGCGCAGATTTTTTGTTTTATCTAAAAATTTCAGGTAATTTTATTTTTTTCTGCTATAATAGCGCCGTCGAGGTAGAAAGGAGTTTTGCTATAAAAAAATTTTTAGCTGGTGATATTTATGAGTGAAAAGTCGGCGCTGGAAAATATGGCGAAACGCAGACAAGCCGCCGAACAAAGGACTAGTCGTAAGTTGGTATCATTTTTAATTTGTCTTTTTATCTGCGCGGCGTCCTTAGGCGTGTATGCGGGTTTTCGCTTTACAAGCAATGATGCGTTGCAAAATTTTTCGGTGCAAGAAAAATCGCGGGGAGAAACAATTTTACCGACATTAAAAAAAGATATGACGCTGATATTAATGGGCGTCGATGAAAGAAAAGATGATGTCGGCAGGTCGGATACATTAATGTTTTTAAATTTTTCCCGCGACGAAGTGTCCTTGCTGTCCATTCCCCGTGATACGCGGGTATACATCGAGCAGCAGGGATATCAAAAAATAAATGCGGCGTATGCTTACGGTGGCGAAAAGTTGACGCGGCAGACGGTTGAAGATTTTTTGGGTGTTGATGTTGACCGTTACATAAAAATCGACAAGCACGCATTTCCAAAAGTCATTGACGTAATAGGCGGCATTGATATTTACGTTGAACGCGATATGCATTACGAAGATCCTTGGGACGATGACGGCGGGCTTGTCATTGACTTAAGGCAGGGACTTCAACACTTGGACGGCAACGAGGCAATTCAATTTGTACGTTTTCGCGATTGGGAAGGTGACACCGGTCGTGTTCGCAGACAACAGGCATTTATGAAAGCTCTTGCCGAAAAGCTTACCGACCCCGCAATTATTTTGAAATTGCCGCAAATGTTGAGGGTTGCATTTGACGCCGTTGAAACAGATTTAAGTATGACTGAAATGTTATCTCTTGCCGGTACGCTTAAATCTGCCGAATCCGAAGGCAACATTCGTACAGGCGTTGTACCCGGTTATATGCAGTACATTGACGACGTAAGCTACCTTGTGCCGGACGCTGAAAGGCTCGGTGAAGTTGTACGCGACAATCTGAAAATCGACGTAAGTAAAAGCCACTTCGACAATCTTGCGTTGGAATATGACAGAGGCGCACCTGCAGATTTTTATGATGTTAATCCAAATGTCGAGCGCGATATAAAAATTATGGATGACTTCCACCGCGCACGTTTTAAATTTGAAGAGAATATGATTTAGTAAGTAGTTAGTAGTGAGTAGTGAGTAAGTAGTAAGTAGTAAGTAGTGAGTAGTTAGTAGTGGATAGTCAGTAGTATCAGGGCGTAAGGATTTTGCCTGCCGCCCTTTATCTTTTTAAAGGACAAAATTTAAATGGAACAACTTAAAAAATATTTTTTATTCGATGAACGTAAAACAAATTTTCGCACGGAATTTATAGCCGGTGCAACTACATTTTTGTCGATGATGTATATTGTTATCGTCAATCCTACGGTATTTTCGGCGGGCGGCATGAGCTTTGGCGGCGTCTACATTGCAACGATTATCGCCACCGTCACAGGTACGCTGATAATGGGAGCATTGGCAAATTATCCTATAGCTATAGCGCCCGGCTTAGGCATTAATGCATACCTCGTCTTCACCGTCATGATATCGCAAGGCGTATCGTGGCAACAGGCACTCGGCGCGGCGGCAGTGGCGTCGGGAATTTTTACCGTGCTGTCACTTACAAGTTTTCGCGAAGTTTTTATAAATTCAATCCCGCTGTCACTGAAAAAATCTATCGCGGCAGGTATCGGTTTATTTGTCGCGCTGATAGGTTTTCGCAGCGGTCACATTGTCATTGCATCATCTGCAACAATGATATCGCTCGGCGACCTTAAAGACCCAATGCTGGTTTTAACAGTCGTCGGTCTCATTATCACAATGATTTTAATCGTGCTAAAAATTACCGGCGGAATTTTTATCGGCATGACAATTACTGCCGTCATTTCGCTGATGTTGGGATATTGGAAAATACCGGAATCAATTTTTTCCATGCCGGGCGGTTTCGACAAAACTTTTATGCAGTTGAGTTTTGACGGTATGCCCTCACTTGCCATGATAATTTTCACGATTTTATTGGTGACACTGTTTGACACGGCAGGTACAATGTTGGGTGTCGGTCAACAGGCGGGCTTGATTCGTGACAATAAATTTCCGAATTTGAAAAGCGCGTTGCTTGCCGACTCAATCGGCAGTCTTGTAGGCGCATTTGCCGGTACCGGTCCCACGTCAAGCTTTGTTGAATCCGGTACAGGCGTATCTGCAGGCGGACGCACGGGTTTTGCGTCGGTAGTTACCGCGTTTTTATTTTTAATGTTGCTGTTTCTTCAACCGATAGCCGCCGCAATTTCGGCAATTCCCGCCGTTACAGCACCTGCGCTGATTTTGACAGGTTGCTTTATGGTTGCAGACGTTGCCAACATTGACTGGCAGGACTACACTGAGGCTTTTCCCGCATTTTTGACAATTATGCCGATGACGTACAGCATTACAAACGGCGTCGGTATTGGTATGATAACTTACGTGCTTTTAAAATTGGCGTCGGGTCAATTCAAACAGGTACATCCCCTGCTTGCGGTTATGTCGGTGCTTTTCTTAATTCAAATGTTGTATTAGGGAACAGGGAGTAGGGAACAGGGAGTAGGAGGTAGGAGGTAGAGGGTAAAACCTACAATCTACAATCTACTATCTACCCTCTATAATTAGATATGGATAAAAAATTTAAAATTTTAACATACGGCTGCCAAATGAATGTTGCCGAATCAGAAAGAATGGCAGGTCAACTTGCAAAAATAGGCTACTCGGCGACGGACGATATTTCTACTGCCGATTTAATTTTGATTAATTCCTGCTGTGTTCGCGCTACGGCAGAAGATAAAATTTACGGCAAGATCGGCGAACTTAACCGTTACAAACTGCAAAACCCCGCGCTTATAATCGGTGTTACAGGTTGCCTCGCGCAGAAGGACGGCGACGAACTTATAAAAAAATCGCCGCACGTAGATTTTGTATTGGGAACTGCGCGGCGCGGTGAACTTATCGACATTGTGAAAAGTTTTGAATCTGCGCGGAAAAAATTTGTCGATACGTCCAATGTCAGCGGTCAAATTATCGAGCCGGAAGTTTTTCCCATTCGCGCAGGTAAAGTCTCCGCCTTCGTGCCGATTATGTACGGTTGCAACAATTTCTGTACCTATTGCATTGTGCCTTATGTCAGAGGGCGTGAAAGAAGTCGTCCCGCGCAGGAGATTTTTGACGAAATTAAAGACGCGGTTAAAAACGGGTTCAAGGAAATTACTTTGCTTGGGCAAAACGTCAATTCGTACGGCAAGGAATTTTCTGATACAAACTTTGCAAAACTTTTAGCCGCCGTTGATAAAATTGAAGGCGTTGAGCGTCTTCGCTTTATGACGAGCCACCCTAAAGATTTGTCGGATGAATTGATAGACGTAATGGCGAATGGTAAAAATATTTGTGAACATATTCACCTGCCGGTACAATACGGCAGCAATGAAATTTTACGCAGAATGAATCGCGTTTACACTGTTGAAAAATATTTGGCGCTTGTGAAAAAAATTCGCGCGGCAATTCCGAATATCAGCTTGACGACAGATTTAATTGTAGGTTTTCCGGGCGAAACTGAAACTGATTTTAAAATGACGCTTGACTTTCTGCGCGAAGTGCAATTCGATATGGCGTTTACTTTTATTTATTCTGAACGCACAGGGACTCCTGCCGCGAATTTTGAAAACAAGGTTGATGACGCTACGAAGCATCGCCGCCTTAACGAATTAATGGCAGTGCAGAATAAAATCAGCCTTGAAAAAAATCTGCACCTTGACGGTCAAACAGTTGAAGTTTTGGTGGAAGGTGCAAGCAAGACGGATAAAAATATTTTCACGGGGCGGACGCGTACGAATAAGGCGGTACTTTTTCCGCATGGCTCTGAAAATGTCGGCGATTTAATCAGCGTGAAAGTCAATCAAGTACAAACTTGGATTTTGAAAGGTCAACGCGCTTGACAAAAAATTTCCGAAATGCAGGAAAAAATTTTAGTATGTCGAAGTTCAAACAGTCAGCAAAATGCTTTTCGGCATTGTAAGGCGGTGTAGCGTTGACGTTTTTTCTGATAGTGCCGAGCGTTATAATAGTAAGTATAATTGCGGTTCACGGCATTGCAAATTTCGTGGGGCTGAAAATAAAGTACGGGACGTTGTTCATGTGCGCGGCGCTGGCATTTGTATCTTTGTTTGTCGCGTTGGAGTTGTCAAGTAATCCCGACAAATTTTTTTTCCTGCGATTAGGCGCAGTGATCTTACCTTCGGCGGCAATAGTTACGGCGTTAAACAGATTTTTGATTCTGCGCGAAAAAAATAATGACGCTGAATTTACCGAAGAAGTACGCAGGGAGTATTCAAAGCAGGTTGAAGGTGAAGTTTCTGCCGATACAAAAACTTCTGTATCCGAGCCAAAACCTTCGGCTAATGATACTGTCAAACCTTCGACGATTGATAAACCTAAAACTTCGACGATTGATAAAAATGTTTCGGCAGAAAAATCTTTTGAACTTCCGAAATTCGACAAGGTAAAATTAGAAAAAGTTCCCGCGCAGGTTAATGAGCCTTTGCCGGATAAAAAAATTTCAAAATCCAAACAAGCTGAAGATTTTGAGAAGGCTTTAAAAGCCGCGAAAAATTCAAAGTCTGCACTAGACAAAAAGATTTCAAAGCCGGAAAATGTTGTGGATTTTGATAAAATTTTACAATCCGCGCAGGTTGACAAAGATTTAGACGCAGAATCTTCAAGCAATGAAAAAGCGAAAATTAAAACTCCTGTAACAGAAACTTTTTCAGAGGATACGGCTAATGATACTGAAACGCTGGAAAGTCTTTTGGAATATGCGAAGGCAGAAAAAGCTAAAGGCAACATTACGGCAACGATTGACGCTTACGAAAAGGCGCTTGAAGATTATGGAGCTGACGATTATGCGCCGTTCATTGCAATAGATTTAAGCGCGATTTACCGTGAGCAGGCGGCGTACACGAAGGCAATAAAAGTTTATGAAGAAGCGCTGACATTGCCGATAGTGAAAAAAAATCCCGCTGTTGAAGACGAATTTAAAAGAAAGCTCGCCTACATTCAAACGGTACAAGCCGTACTTTTGCGGCATCGCGCATTAACCACGCCATTCAGTCAAATTCCCATATCATATATGCAGGAAATTGAATTGGAATTTAGAAAAGATAGTTATTCAGAAGATTTGTAAAGGAACTTTCAATTTAAGATTGAAAGCTTGATAGGGAGGTAAAATTTTATGAAAAAAAGTGTTGAAATTCTCGGTCTTCCGGTAATCAGCATTACCGAAGGTCGGGAATTGGGCATAAGCAAAGGGTTGCTGATTGACGCAAAAAACAGAGTGGTTGCGGCAATTACGATTGAAGATGATGATTGGTATCGCGGCGTAAAACTCATTCCCTACGAAGCGATAATCGCAATCGGCGTTGACGCAATGACGATAACCCACAGCGAAAATATTTTGACGCTTGACGAAGCGGGCGATTATGAAGGCTTGCTCGATGAAAATATCCGTGTTATTGGCACGAAGGTTTTCACAAAGAGCGGCGTAGTTCAAGGTAAAGTTTCTGAAATTTTCATTTCCGAAGACGGCAAAATTGAAATGTGCGAAATTAAGGACAACACCGGCGCTATCGGTGAAATTCCTTCCGACAAAATTTCAATTTTCGGCAAGTTGGTAACGGTTATTGAAACTGAAGCAGAAAAAAAAAACCTGAATCAGTAGAAGAGCCGCCTGCTGAAGAAGAGCCGCCTGTTGAGGCAAATATTGAATCAGTAGAAGAACCTGCGCCGCAAGTTGAGGCAATTACGCCGATTGAAGAGAATAACGCAGAGACAGAGACGGCGAACGTTGCTGAATCAGAAGAAACACCGATACCTGCAGAAGAACCTGCACCTGCCGAATCTGAAAATCCCGAACCTGCAGAAGAAGCGCCGGTAGAAATTACCGCGCCACCTGCAGAGGAAGAATCTGTTAAAAGCAACACAAAAGTCACTCAACAGGCAGAGGCGTTGAAAGCGGCATTGAGACGCGCGCAGGCTAATCAAAAAGGCGGCGCCAAACCTCAACCTGCTCGTACTAATCCGCAAACTAAAAAGCCTATCGATAAGCCGGTTGAAGACAGACGCCGCGCAATGTTACTCGGCAAAAAGGCGGCACGTACCATTACGGCGGATAACGGCGAAGTTATCGTAGAATCCGGCGCTGAAATTACAGAAGAAGTTTTGCAAAAAGCTAAACTCGCCAACAAATTTATTGAACTTTCCATGAATTACACGCCGTGATTTAATTCAATCGGTACAAGCACTTATAAAAATTATTCTAAGACAATCTGCGCGATTGTCTTTTTTTGTACGCGAAATAAAATCTTGCACGTCAACGCAGAAAATAGTAAAATTTATAAATGTGATGATTCCGGACTTTTGGTAAACGCGTGAGGATTGGTTGTCAAAATTTTTATCGGCAACGGCATTTAGAAAGGAGGCGCGAAAGTTGGTTGAAATTTATAAATCGCAGGAATCGGGACACCTTGAAGAGTTGACGCTTAAAACTTTGGAGAAAGGCGCGTGGATAAATATAGTTGACCC
Organism: uncultured Selenomonadaceae bacterium; assembly: GCA_905235425.1. Classification (GTDB taxonomy): domain Bacteria; phylum Bacillota; class Negativicutes; order Selenomonadales; family Selenomonadaceae; genus Quinella. The sequence goes on along the minus strand of CAJOKY010000079.1, from coordinate 11,817 downwards.
TACACCTTACGAACTGAAAGAAGTCAGCGACGTGACAAATGTTGAACCGGACTTTCTGCGCTCCGCACTTGACGACGAAGAAAGATCTCACATTGACGTTGAAGACGAATCCATAATGATTTTGACCAATGTGCCGATTGTCGACAACGAAGAAAGTTACGACACCTTGCCGTTGTCAGTTATCTTGACAAAAAAATATATTATCACCGTATGCCTTGAAGAGACGCCGGTAATTGCCAGCTTTAACCAACGCACAGCGCGGCTTTTTCATACGTACAAGCGCACGCAATTTTTATTTGAGATACTCTACCGCTCGGCAACGTTTTATCTGCGCTACCTTCGCCAAATAAATAAACTTTCCGACGAAATTGAAAATCAACTGCGCCAATATATGAAAAATACTGACATACTTCGGTTAATGGAACTGCAAAAAGGTTTAACCTATTTCAACGCGGCACTGCGCTCCAATGACGCGGTACTTGAAAAGATTATGCGCCTTCGTACGAATAAAACGATTGACGGCATTTTGGAAATGTACGAAGAGGACGAAGACCTTTTGGAAGACGTTATCATAGAAAATAAGCAGGCGCGTGAAATGGTTGAAATGTACAGCCAAATTCTTTCCCAGATGGCGGATATTTTTTCATCAATCATTTCAAACAATCAAAATAAGGTTATGAAATTTTTGGCGGCAGTCACGATAATTATCGCCGTGCCGACGGTTATAGCGAGCTTTTTTGGTATGAATGTTCCGGTACCAATGGAAGGCAACGAATACGGCTTTGTAACGGTTATGGTTATCGCGACCATTGCGTCAAGTATTGCATCATATTTCTTTTGGAAAAATCGAATGTTTTAGTTTAGGGATTAGGGATTAGGGAGCAGGGAGCAGTTAATCTAAGCTCCAAGCTTTAAGCTAATTAAGGAAGAGGGATGATTAAATGTGGAGAGGACTTTATACAGCGGCAACAGGTATGATCACCGAAACAAAACGCACTGACGTTATAGCGAACAATCTTGCCAACGCCGCAACTACCGGATATAAGCGTGACCTTACTGTTCACCGTGAATTTGAACCTATGCTGATTAAGCGCATAAACGACGACGCGGACGGCGGCACGGTAGGTATGACAGGCGGCGGTTTCAGCATACTCGGCAATTTGGGTACAAGCAGTGACGACGTGACTAAGATTAAAGGTTTCAGCGTTGAAAATGAAAATTCGCAAAATCAAGGCATCGGTCGCGTAGGTTTAGGCGATTACATTTCAGAAATTGCCGTTGATCATGAGCAAGGCGCTATGGAGTCTACCGGAAATATTTGGGATTTGGCGATAAGCGGTCCCGGCTTTTTCGCTCTGCAAACTCCCGCCGGCATACGTTACACCAGAAACGGCGCTTTCACTCGTACGCAGGACGGACTTTTACAGGATATTCGCGGTTACAGCGTGCTTGATACTCAAGGCAACGCAATTACCATTCCGCGCAATATTTCAAATGACAGAATTATTGTAACTGATAACGGTACGATTTACGCCGCAAATCAGCAGAATCAACCGCAACGCAGATTGGCTCAAATTCAGTTCGTGCAGTTTAATAATCGCCGCGCAGTTCAAAAACAAGGCGATAATCTTTTCTACGCCGTGACTGACAACAACGGCAACGTCGCTCAGCCTCAACAGGCTACGGGTACTATTCTGCAAGGTATGTTGGAAAAATCCAATACGCAAATTGTAAATGAAATGGTTGAACTTATTCATAATCAGCGTATGTATGAAGCCGGAGCAAAGGCTGTCACCACTCAAGACAGTATGCTTGAATCTTCCGTTAATCAAGTCGGACGTTTAAGCTAAGTCAGGTAAATTAAAATGAAGACGCTAAAAATTTTTTATGCAAGCTTTTTAATCGCCGTAATTATGACTTTCTGCGCGGCAGGTACGGCATTTGCGGCAAGTGCTTATGATATGAATGCAGAGGCGGTAGAGCTTTTAAATCAACTGCGACGCGAACACGGGCTTAACGCGTTGAATTGGGATCCAAATTCAGATTTACAAAAAGCCGCGCAGTTACGCGCACGTGAGATTGAAGATTATTTCAGCCATACGCGCCCCGACGGTTCAAGTTGCTTTACCGTATTGAAACAATTCGGCTTAAGATACAGTCATTGCGGCGAGAATATCGCTTACGGTACGAATCTTTCACCTGCCGGCGCTACCGAGCTGTGGACAAATTCGCGGGGACATTATAAAAATATGATTAACAGAGATTTTCGCGAAATTGGATTGGCTTGTCACATAAGCGGCGATATGGTTTACTGGGTACAGCTTTTCTACACGAGATAAAAAATTTTTCTTGCAAATTCGCTTAAGTCACTTTATAGTACAAATTCAGCCGTTGATAACGGCTATTTTTTTGCTTTTTAGTGTACCTATTTTGGTAAAAAATGTACCTGCCGGGTAAATATACGCTCAAATTTATCTGTTATAATGCGAAAGGGTGAAACCTTATGAATGAAACCGCATCAGGGATAAAAAATGATTGTAGTAACGAGCTTAGGTGTATAGGATTACGCATTGCATATTTCCGCAAACTTAGAAATATTACACAAGCTGATTTGGCAGATCAAGTTTACATAAACAAAAATTATTTGTCGCATATTGAAAGCGGCTCTGCAAATAAAGCTGTATCTTTGCCGGTACTTATCCGCATTGCTCAAGCACTAAAAGTAGATTTATCGTTACTTACAAATTTATCCGATTGCCAAAAAAATGAACTGCATGAGTTTGTAAGGGAGATGAGAGAGACGTTTGACGTTTGAAGAAATGAAGGCACTCAATGAGGAACTTGATGACTACTTACGTCAAATGAACAATTTAGATGATTTAGATGATTTAGATGAAAATTAAGCTGTTTAAAGGATGATTTTATGTACACAATCGAACTTGATACAGACCCCGTTGAATTGGGATTTGATCCTAAAGAAGTTACACGCAATGATGACGGTACTTACGTCGTCACGCGAAAATTTTTTCACGTTGTCGTTTGGGATCCTTATGATGAAAACATCGGCGGCGAGGCATGGTGTCCTTGTTCGCATGAGGTTTTCAATGGCGCGAATTGGTCTCATGGCGGACATTACAAGATTGATGATGGCGAGTATCAAAATTATAGCAAAAACCGCGTCATCGATTACCTAATGGAATACGATTTATCGCGCAGATATGGTTTGGACTTTACACCGGAAGAAAAAAAAGACATCGGTAAAACCTGTTCGTTAGTTTGCGGGCATCAAGCGAACGGTAGGAATTTCTATAACGATTACGTTAATCAAGGTTTTAAATGTCGTTACGGTTCACCGCCCGAAGATCCCTATCACGATCCCTTCCTGCCGGAAAAATTCAAGCAAATGTTGAACAATGCATAAGGCGGTGATTGAATGAGCAATGTTTTTCGTTTTTCCGTAAAAAAAGGCGCTGATGACTCGGCATCGCTTATTGACATGAATGCGGTTGAAGAAATTGTCAGCTTGTCAAAAACTGCAGAAGAACTCGGCAAAAATCTTGAACAGGAGCTTAAAACTCAAGGTGTTTCCGAAAAAGATGATTTGAGAGAATTTATTCTCAATCAAATTAATTTAGCTGAAAAAGACGGGCAAACACGTCATGTACAAGTTCTTGACGAAGAAGGTCTTGCCGATTTAATTATTGAGAAGGGAAAAGATTTTGCCGAAATTAAGTGCGAATACTATTTAGGCAAAGAAAATTGGCAACTCTGCAAAGATTTATCTGTTATCTATATTAACAGTGATTATCCTAATTTTGACGAGGCAAAGAGCAAAGCGCTTGAATACGGCATAAAGAAAGTTGAGTCAACTGTATCAAAAGCCGTACAATGCGAAGAACTTTCCGAATTAATGCGCGTAGAAAGTACAGTTACGGGAAATCCCGCCGCAGTTTTCTTTCCGCATTCTTATAACAAAGAACAAGCAATAAAACTTATCGGCTTAAACGGGGTTGTTTCCGCAAAAGCATGGGCAAAAGTCGGCGGCGCGGTTGCAATAAGTAAAAATGTTGTAGACGTTTTTACCGGTGAAAAAACCGTCAGCGAAGCGGCAAAATCCATTGCAACTTCAGCGGCTAAAGAAATTCTCATAGATTATGCCAAAAGCACTGTTATAAAAGAAGCGGTGGGACAACCTATCGTTAAAGCGGCATTGAAAATAGGCGGTACACAATTAGCCAAAACTCAATTAGGCGCTACAGCTGTGACAGGCTTATCAGCGGCAAATGCGGCTATAGGTGCTACGGCAACAAGTGCATTGCTTTCAAGCAGTGGATTTGCCATAGGTGCTATTAACAGCGCCGGAGGAATGGCGGCGGCGGCTACTTCGTCCTTAGGATTAACAGGCGCGGCAAGCGCAATTGCTGCGGGAACAGGAATTGTAACAGGCGGTATAGGTGCTGCCGTTGCATTGGCGACGCCTTTAGCGCCTATCGTGGCAGGCGGTGCTTTAATTTATGGAGCCGGTAAACTTTTGAAAAAAATTTTTGATTAAATATTTTTGGAGTGATTTTAATGGATAGCTTGAAAAAAGAAAATGAAAAGCCGGTAATTTTGCCGAAATGTAAATTTTCCGATAGTGACGATACTTATTGCTGTGAGTATTGTGACTATAATATGGATGAAGAGGAAGGTTTCTTCTCACACAAAGTTTTGTGTGCCTTAGACGGCAAGTGGCATAAAGCCGGCGATGTTTGCAGAAATTACAAGTAGTACATACTCTCTTACTGATTTTGTAATGAAAGAAGTTGCGGCTACACTGACTCTTCCGGAAATGGGCGGCATACTCGGTTGTGAGACAAATAACCTTGTCAATTATTTTTATCATGATTCTACCGGCATTTCTACAAAAAAAATTTACATTCCGGATACAATGGCATTGAATAAAGTCATTGACGATTGGCATACTCAAGGAATTAAATTTGTCGGTTTCATTCATTCTCATTCAGAAGATAAAAAATTTTTATCTCGATTAGACATAAAGTATGCGCAAAAAATAAAATCTTACGGTTCCATGTCGGAAGTTTTAATGGTGATTTATTTGCCTGCAGATAACACTTTTCATCAGTACTGTATTTGACTTGACACGTAGTAATATGAGTTTTGCCGTTGACAGCGGCTATTTTTTTGCAACAAAAAACCGCCCGTACTTTGCAGGCGGTCTTTTTTCGTCGTGTACAAAAACTACCGGCTAACAGCTAATAGCTAATAGCTAACCAATATTTTCGCGAATCATCTTGAAAAGCTTTGAATCGGCGGCAAGTCCCGTGTAGTTGGTAATCGCGGCGTCAATGCCGTTTTCTTTAATGTAGTTTTGAATTTCTACAGCTTCGGGATCGCCTTCAAAGTCAAATGCAAATGCGGCGGCGGCAACTTTCGCCAAATTGACAGGCTCTTTACCGCGTTCAATAAGTTGCGTCGCAGGAGAAATCAACCTGTCTTTGGGAGAAAGTTTTCTCTTCGGTCCGCGTGCAACGCGTGTAACTTCATCGGAAAGGTAGGGATTTGAAAAACGCTTTTCTGCAGTCTCGACGTATTTTTTATGAACTTCAGCATCAAAACCGTACTTGTCAATTAAAAGTGCAGAAGTCTCTGCCCATACGCCGCGAGCCGCTTTTACAACTTCTTCGTCCTTCATAGCGGTTGAGATATCTTGAATGCCGCGCTTGTAGGCAAGGTAAGCAATGGACGCGTGACCGGTGTTCACGGTGAAAAGCTTGCGTTCAATGTACGCGTTAAGATCGTCGACAAGCGTCATACCTTTAATTTCCGGCAGTTCGCCGACAACGCCTTTTTTGTCAACATCCCACTCGGCATAAGCCTCAACCTTGACCAAAAGTTTTTCGTCATTCTTCTGCGCGGGTACGATTCTGTCAACGGCGGCATCGGGAAAACCGATTAACTTTTCAACTTCCGGCTTGATATCGTCGGCAAGATTTTCATATACAAAATTTTTCAGCACGGTTGAACCGCCGACCATATTTTCACAGGCGATAATATTTAACGGCGTCTTATTAGTAGCAAGACGTTTCGTCAATCCCTTAGCAATATTCGGCGCGATAAATTTTAAAATGTTGGGACCAATCGCCGTCGTAACAATATCGGCTTCAACAATCGCGTCAAGCAGTGCGTCAAGATTTTCATTGCTGTTAATCGCGCTGACGTTATCGACTTGAATTTTTTCATCTTCGCCGAAAATTTGAACGTTGTACTTGCCGAGCGTGTTAATATCGTCTACCAAAGGCGCGGCAACGTCAACAAAAGTCACGTGATAGCCTGCCTTAGACAAAAGTAAACCGATAAAGCCGCGTCCGATATTTCCTGCGCCAAAATGTACAGCTTTCTTCATTAAACCTTCCTCCAATCTGTTAATCTTGCCAATTCAATGACTCTAAACTAAAATATCCAAAAAGGAGTTGATATTGTGGATAATCAAAATAAAAATGAAACAGACAAGGCGATTATCAAGCTGGGGAATATTTTTAAGATTTTTGCCTTAATCGTCACCATTTTAATAATCGCCCTTGTCGTGTATCTCTATTTAAATGCCGAGCCGCCGCATCAAGCCGCGAATCAGCCTTTAGTGAACATATCGAACAGTACTTGCGGATCGGTCGTCTTGTAAGCTTTCTCCAAATCCTCGTCGCTGTAATCCATTGTGATTGTGGCGAGGTTTTGAATAATTACAAGGTGATCGTCGCCTTTACCCGCGATACCTACAATTAAGTGAGCAACGTTGCCGTCGTTAAATTCAACACCGTCGGGATATTGCATTACAACGATACCGGTTTTGATAACGTGTTCTTTAACCGCGTTTTCACCGTGTGGAATTGCAATGCCTTTGCCAATGTACGTTGAAATGTCACGTTCACGCGCCAACATACCTTCAATGTACGGCTTGCCGACATAGCCGCTCTTAAAGAGAAGTTCACCTGCCGCTAAAATAGCCTCTTCCTTCGTGACACTCTTCAAGCCGACTTTGACATTTTCTTTCAGCAACACGCCTTCTTTAAGCGTAGACCCGCCGCCGGATGATTCTTCCGCTGCAACAGGTTCAGACGCCGTAACACCGCCGCCTTGCAGTCTTTCACTGATAATATCGTAGACATTATTATTGGTGAAGTCTTTAACCCAAATGTGTTCGGCTTGCGGAGAATCAGCGCTTGCACGTTCGGCAAGTTTTTCATGCGAAACGACAATCTGCGCGTCTTTCGGAATATTTCCGATAGCAAAGTTTTTAACAGTAATATTGGTGTAGCCGTCTTTGTGCAACTTTTTACGAAGAGCCGCCGCACCGAGTGCACTTGAACCCATACCGGCATCGCAAGCATATACGATAAATTTAATGTCTTTGCCTTCAACCTGCTTTTCACCGGCTTGACCTTTGGACGCCGCCTTCATAGCTTTCATATTGGCTTGAGCCGCCGCGAGACCGTCTTCATTTTCAGCATCAGCCTTAGCAGACGCTTTAATAAATACTGAAGAAACTGCAAAGCTTACTGCCGTCGCCGCCAATACCGCCGCGATATTCGACACATAAGCACCAGGAGCCGTCATTGCCATAATTGCGATAAATGAACCTGGCGCCGCAGGAGCTACCAAGCCGCCGTTGAGAATTGACAATGTGAAAACGCCTGTAACACCGCCTGCGATAACCGCAAGGATAAGAGTAGGTTTCATCAAGACGTACGGGAAATAAATTTCATGAATACCGCCGAAAAAGTGAATAATTAATGCACCTGGTGCTGAACCCTTAGCACTGCCGACACCGAAAAGCGTGTAGGCAAGCAATACGCCGGTACCGGGACCGGGATTCGATTCAATCATGAAGAAAATGGATTTTCCGACTTCTTGAACCTGTTGCATACCGAGCGGGGTGAATACGCCGTGATTTATCGCGTTGTTGAGGAATAAAATTTTTGCAGGTTCAACCAAAATTGATACCAAAGGCAAAAGACCTGCACTGACAATTGCACCTACAGCGCCGCCTAAGCCGCTGGTAATGCTTTCTACTACCGGACCTACGCCGATAACAGCCAAGCACGCTAAAATACCGCCGATAATACCTGCAGAAAAGTTGTTGACGAGCATTTCAAAGCCGCCTGGTATGGAGTCCTGCGCGGCTTCGTCAAACTTTTTGATACAGATACCGCCCAAAGGACCCATAATCATGGCGCCCATAAACATGGGGATGTCCGTAGCAACGATAATACCCGCCGTAGCAATCGCACCGACAACGCCGCCTCGATGCTGATAGACTACCTCACCGCCGGTAAAGCCGATTAACAGCGGCAGTAGCCATTTCGACATAGGACCTACCATAGCGCTCAATGTTTCATTCGGCAACCAGCCTGCCGGAATAAACAGAGCCGTGATAAAGCCCCATGCAATGAACGCGCCGATATTAGGCATGACCATTGCGCTTAAGAAACGACCAAATTTTTGCATCGCCTCTTGCATGACAACCAACCTCCTCTTATAAAAAAAGATAATTTCTTGACGACAAAATTACATTTAATTCAGAAATTTCGTCGAACATTCAAATAAATTGTAAATAAAAATCTCGATACAATCAAGTTTTTTTTTTAGTGAATAGCAAAAACTTTCGTGATAATTTAAATGCGTTTTTGCCGATGATAAATTGCCTAAGTTAATATTGAGGAAGTAAATTTTTTTTGAAAAATTTTGTTCGCGTCAAAAAATTTTTTTATAATCGGCAGAAAATTTTTTAGTCAAAATGACGTGGAGAACGTTACAGTGTCTAATTTATGAAATTACAATGAAATTGAAAATGTTCGGAAAATTATGTTGACACTTTTTGAGAATTGTTGTAACATTACCACAGCTTAAGGGTTACTAATCCAAGATTTTTTCCATAAGAGTTAGGGAGGTATTTTTAAATGGCTGTTAAAGTTGCTATCAATGGATTTGGTCGTATCGGTCGTCTTGCGTTCCGTCAAATGTTCGACGCGGAAGGCTACGAAGTCGTTGCAATTAACGATCTCACCAGCCCGAAGATGCTCGCACACCTTCTCAAGTATGACACTGCACAGGGCGGTTTCTGCGGCAAAATCGGCGAAGGCAAACACACTGTCGAAGCTAAAGAAAACTCCATCGTTGTAGACGGCAAAGAGATCATTATTTACGCTATCAAAGACGCGAAAGAAATTCCGTGGGGCAAACATGACGTTGACGTTGTACTTGAGTGCACCGGTTTCTACACCAGCAAAGAAAAAGCATCTGCGCACTTGGAAGCAGGCGCAAAGAAAGTCGTTATTTCGGCTCCTGCAGGTAAAGACCTCCCGACAATCGTTTACAATGTCAACCACAAAGATTTGACACCGGACGTAAAAGTTATTTCGGCGGCATCTTGTACGACGAACTGCTTGGCACCGATGGCAAAAGCTCTTAATGAACTCGCTCCCATTCAAAGCGGAATTATGGCGACGATTCACGCATACACCGGCGACCAAATGCCGCTTGATGGACCGCAACGCAAAGGCGATCTCCGTCGTAGCCGTGCAGCAGCATGCAACATTGTTCCGAACAGCACCGGCGCTGCAAAAGCTATCGGACTTGTTATTCCTGAATTGAACGGCAAACTTATCGGCGCGGCACAGCGTGTACCTACTCCTACCGGCTCCACCACATTGCTTTTCGCAGTTGTAAAAGGCGAAGTCACTGTAGATCAAATCAACGAAAAGATGAAAAATTCTGTAACCGAGTCCTATGGCTACTGCGATGAACAAATCGTTTCAAGCGACATTATCGGCATGAAATTCGGTTCGCTCTTTGACGCAACACAGACAATGGTAAGCCCGATTGGCGATGGCAATACACTCGTTCAAGTTGTTTCTTGGTACGACAATGAAAACAGCTACACCAGCCAAATGGTTCGCACCATTAAGTACTTTGCAGAATTAAAGTAATTTAGTTGGACTTGCAGGACACTGCATTCTGACGCTAAAAAATTTTGAAAACTTTAGCGGTCCGGCTCTTCTGAAATGTTGGGCCGAACCGCTTTTAGTTTGCTGACGGTAATTTTTTTTATCCTGTTTGGAAGGTATCAACAGCTGAATAAAAATTATAATAAATTATAAGAAGGTGATAAAAATCAAAGCCTTATGGAGTAATAAGGTCGGTGCTTCACCTAGTAGTTCATAAGATGTCGCTGCGGTCAATTTAGTTGACGAGAACGGGAACTGCCACCGCGTCCCAGCGTAAACAAGAGCGAGAACCAAGCAATGACGGTTTACGAGTTGTACAGAAGACTTTTGCTGAATATTAAGAAAGGAAAAATCGTTGCTGAGATTGCAAGGCAGTCACAAAAAAGACACTTGCAATATGTACCCGTTCGTTAGCGGGGAATTTACGCCTGTGGAGAGTTACAGCAAACGCAAGTAACTTAAGTGAACGCGGACTCGTTGAATCAGGAATGAAACATAAAAGTTATACAACTTTTTGTAAGTTTTCAGTAACGGAATTTTAGTGGATAAGAAAAACATTCGCGATATCAATTTGAAAGGTAAAAAAGTATTCCTTCGCGTTGACTACAACGTACCTATGGACGAAAACCTTAACATTACCAATACCAAACGCATTGACGCGACTCTTGAGACGCTCAAATACTTGCTTGAAAACGGCGCAGCTGTCATTATCGGTTGCCATCTCGGCAGACCTACAGAAGCACGCGAGCCGAAATTCTCCACAAAACCCATTGCGGCTAAACTTGCCGAGCAGTATGAAAAAATCGTTGGAAAGAAAATCGAAGTAAAATGGGCTGAAGATTGCATTGGTGAACCAGCTGAAAAAGCCGCCGCCGCTCTTCAACCCGGTGAAGTTCTCCTTCTTGAAAACCTCCGCTATCACAAAGAAGAGAAGAAGAATAAACCTGCATTTGCTAAAAAGCTTGCGGCATTGGCAGATATCGCAGTTAATGACGCCTTCGGTATGGCTCACCGCGCTCATGCGTCAAACGTCGGTATTACCCACTTCCTTGAAACGGCGTCCGGTTTCCTTATGGAAAAAGAAATTAACTATATCGGCAAGACGCTTGAAAATCCGCAACGTCCCTTTGTCGGCATTATCGGCGGCGCGAAAGTTTCAGATAAAATCGGCGTTATCAGCAACATGATTGATAAAGTTGACACAATTATTATCGGCGGCGGCATGGCTCACACCTTCGACAAGGCGAAAGGCTACGAAGTCGGTACTTCTCTGCTTGAAGCTGATAAAGTTGAACTTGCAAAACAGTTGCTTGAAAAGGCAGAGGCTAAAGGCGTTAAAGTTATACTGCCGGTTGACCTCGTTGTAGCTAATAAATTTGCGGCTGATGCTGAATTTAAAACTGTTCCTGTTGATCAGTGCCCTGCTGATTGGATGGGTCTTGACAGCGGCGAAAAGACTTCCGAAGAATACGTAAAGGCGCTTGACGGTGCGAAGACGATTATTTGGAATGGACCGATGGGCGTATTTGAATTTGACAACTTTGCAAAAGGTACGCTTGCAGTTGCTAAGGCGGTTGCAGAGGCTACGGAAAAAGGCGCTATATCAATCGTAGGCGGCGGCGACTCCATAGCGGCGTTGAAGAAGACCGGCTTGTCTGAAAAAATTTCCCACATTTCAACCGGCGGCGGTGCAACGCTTGAATACCTTGAAGGCAAAGTTCTGCCCGGTATTGACGCTATTGACGGCGTTGGACGCACTCCGATTATTGCCGGCAACTGGAAGATGAACAACACGATTAAAGAGGGTACGGCT
>CAJOKY010000078.1 GCA_905235425.1 uncultured Selenomonadaceae bacterium | reverse complement strand
GGTCACAATGCCATCGCGCAGAAATATGGCCTCTTGCCCACCATGGTCTGCCGCATTTTGAGCCGCTAATACATTGGGAAGCAAATTTATCGTTTTAATATTGCAATAGCCAAAGCGTTTATCGGGAAATGTTATGGCGTCGAGCGTTTCATCCAAATTAGCGAAGGCAAAGGGCATAGCCATAATCCACAAGTTAGGCGGACAGGCAGGAAATTCATGCGAACGCGGTGCCGTGCCTCGTGTTACCTGCCAATAGACAAACAAGTCACGCTCGTCGCACATATCGACCAGGCGCTGCAATTCGGCTTGTAACCAAGCGCGCTCGCCAGGGGGTTCAAAACGCAGCAGACGCATGCTGTTTTCGAAGCGGTCCATGTGCTCGTCAAGGTAGATGATGACGCCATCGCGCACCATCGTTGCTTCGTAGACACCATCGCCAAAGAAACTCGCACGATCTAAAAAGGGCACACGCAACTCTTCGGGTGATGCTATTTCTCCGTTGTAATAAGCAGCACTTTGCATAGCAGCTTCCTTTCGAAATCAAACGAGGGAGCGATTCTGCGGCTCACTCAGCCACGAGGATGCGCGTAGCGCTTGGGGCCTTCGTCATAAATGCTGCGACCTGTTGCGTCAATGGCCACAACACAAGGATATCCTTCTACTTCAAGGCGGCGAATAGCACGAATACGTTTTTGACTTGACGCGGTTTTAAGTTCCTCGCGCAGTTGCTTGCTCATTTCGTCTAAATCCAATTCGCGCAGGAGGTATTGAATAGCCTCCGCACCCATACCGACCTTGAAATTTTTTCTGCCGTACTTTTCGCAAGCCATACGATATTCACTTTCAGTGAGAATTTGTTTTTTCTCAAGCTTTTTTTCGGACTTGTCATTAACAATAATATTTTCCGGCGCCTCAAGTACAATGTACGATGCAAAGTAGAGAACTTTTTCCAAATTGCGCGGCGAAATATCAAGAATAAGCCCCATTCGGCTGGGTATGCCTTTGAAATACCAAATGTGCGAAACAGGCGCGGCAAGTTCAATATGCCCCATACGTTCACGGCGCACCTTAGCCCGTGTCACTTCTACGCCGCAACGATCGCAGACTATTCCCTTGTCACGAACTCTTTTATATTTTCCGCAGTGGCATTCCCAATCGCGCGTAGGTCCGAAGATGCGCTCGCAAAAAAGCCCGTCGCGCTCCGGTTTAAGCGTACGATAATTTATTGTTTCAGGCTTTTTTACTTCTCCGTGTGACCATTCGCGGATTTTATCCGGCGATGCCAGTCCCACGCGCATTGAATCGAAAACATTTACGTCAAGCATGGTAATTCCTTTCGTTCATCCAAAATATTTATATCGACTTTAAATTTGTTGCTAAGTTTTTTTACGGCGGAAAAAATCTTTCCCGCCGTGTATTTTGATATTTTAATGTTTTAATCAATTCTAGTCAAGCAATTTGTAAAAGTGTAGAGGGTAGGGAGTAGAGGGTAGGGAGTAGAGGGTAGGGAGTAGAGGGTAGGGAGTAGAGGGTAGGGAGTAGAGGATAGGGAGTAGAGGGTAGGGAGTAGAGGGTAGGAGGTAGATAGTAGAATCTACAATCTACAATCTGCACTCTACAATCTACAATCTGCAATCTACAATCTACAATCTACAATCTGCACTCTACAATCTACAATCTACTCCCTGCTCCCTAGCACCTAGTAATTTTTTATATTGTCTAAAAAATACGCTGTAAAGTAATTGCTATTTTCAGAATGTTTATGATATAATTCAAGCAAAAGTTTAGATGTTTTTTTAAGGAGTGGTTTAAATGAGTCCCGGAAAAATTTTTAAGCGAGTCGCTACATTTTGTTTGGCTCTCGCGGTAGCGGTAGGAGTTGCCGGTTGCGGCGGCGGTCAATCCGGCGAAAATTTTGTAAACATTGCTACCGGCGGTACGGCGGGTACTTATTACCCGATAGGCGGCGCCATTGCCGACATTATCAACAAGGACATTAAAGACGTGAACGCCAGCGCACAAAGTACCGGCGCGTCTGTTGCCAATATCAATATGCTTAGTGAAAAGCAGGTAGATTTGGCGATTGTTCAAAACGATATCGCTTACTATGCCTTAAACGGCACTGAAATGTTTGAAAAGAAGATTGAAAATCTGCGCGGTATCGCTTCACTCTATCCCGAAACTTGCCAATTCGTAACGCTTGAAGGTTCCGGCATTAATTCAATCGCCGACCTTAAAGGTAAAAGAGTTGCGGTAGGTGCGGCAGGCTCAGGCGTTGAAGGCAACGTTCGCCAAATTCTCAAAGCTTACGGCTTGACTTATGATGATATCAATGCACAATTCCTTTCATTCGCAGAAGGCGCAACGGCGCTTAAAGACGGTACTATTGACGTAGCTTGCCTTACTGCCGGCTATCCTACCGCCTCTGTACAGGATATCGCATCGCAAAAACAAATTCGCCTTATTCCGCTTAATTCCGACAAAATTGATGCACTCATCGCAGATTATCCTTTCTACACAAGAACTGCAATTCCGGCTAACACTTATCAAGGTTTCAGCGCGGAAGTTCCTACCGTCAGCGTAATGGCTATTCTCGTAACTACCGACAAAATGACGGATCAACTCGGTTATGACATTACAAAGGCGATTTTCACCAACACCGATAAACTTTCTGCCTCCCACTCTGCCGCGAAGTCTATTCATAAAGATACGGCGCTTAACGGTATGAATTTCATTAAGATGAATCCCGGCGCAGAAAAATTCTTTAAAGAAAAGTGAGTAGTAAGTAGTAAGTAGTGAGTAGTGAGTAGTAGTGGTGGCTACCGATTAATAAAATCTTTGCTCCGAATCTTGGAGCTTTTTTTTTGCAACGAAAGGATTTTTTATGCGAATTGCAATTTTTGAAAATATCATGACTGAAGGCGGTCACGAAGTCGATTTCGATAGAATTTTGGTTGAAGAATTTTTATCGCTCGGTCACGACGTGAATTTTTACATACCCGCTAATTTTATTTTTAAATTTGATTACAAAGTTCCCGCCGTCAAGCTTGCAGGTGACGCCGTAGTTTACAATACGTCGCGCGGCTTAAAAAAAATCGCCGCCTCAATCAAGCGTGAAATTAATCGTCAGCGTTGGTACAGTCAACTTTTCGACGCACAAAAAAATTTCGACGCGCTGATTGTTCCAACTTCAACTTATCGATATCTTCGCGCACTCAATCACAGCAGCTTAAAAAAAATTTCCGTGCCACTGATTTTTATCCTGCACGGAATTAACCCCAATGAATCTGCAAATTTTTTTGAACAGGCGGAAAAACTTTTGCCGTACCGTAACGTGAAACTTTGCGTCTTGACTTTGGATAAAAATTTTTTCGCCGATAAGCCTAAAAATATTTTTCCGATATACCCGCCGACTTATACGCCGCGTGACGTTGAACTTTTTGAGCGGCAGGTTGAAGAGGAATTGCAAATCGGCTTTTTCGGTCAATATCGACGTGAAAAAAATCTGCGCGGTCTTCTCAATGTCTTCATAAACGCCGCTTATAATCGCAAGGTAAATTTGCTTGTACAAGGTTCAACCATACACGAAGAGGACGCAGAAGATTTTGAAAAAATTATCGCGCAGTATAAAAATTACAGCGGCTTGACGTTTCTGCACAAAAGTTTAATCGGCGCTGATTGGCAACGCGCCATTTTAAATGTCGACGCGCTTTTAATGCCGTACTCGGCGCCGCGTTATCGCTACCATTGGAGCGCCATGCTTTTTAATGCGATTGGCTACAAAAAGCCGGTTATTGCGTCGAGTGAAATTAATCCCGAAGTTTGGCAGAATTACCGCATTGGTGAAATTTTTGAAAGCGGCAATTTGAAGGCATTGGACGCCGCGCTAAAAAATTTTATCAACAATTTTGATGAAAACGTTTCAACCTACAGACAAAATTTGAATGCTGCCGCGCAGATTTTTTCGCCGAAAAATTTTGCAAAAAATCTCATTGAACTCTGCAATTTTTAAATTCTCACTCTTAACGTCGTTGTAGTGTTGGGGCGGCACTCAAAATTTCTTTCCGTAGGCAGTGACACGTACAGAATAAATTTATCGTTGCGCGGAGGTGCGTCCGTCTGATTTTCTAAAACCTTCGGCATTGACGGTTCCATAACATTTTCAGCGCTTGCAGGTTCGACAGGTTGACTTTCGGCAGGTGGTGTATCGGCATTTTCAGCCGGTACATTTTCTGCAGTAGGTTCAATCGGCGGAGTATCTGCAGGCGCAATTTCTTCAGCATGTGCTACTGAAAATAAACTTAATGCCGCTGATTGATTTTCTGCAGGTGTTTCAGTGTTGGCAGGTTCAATCGGTAAATTTTCTGCGGCAGGTTCAACATTTTCAGTAGGTAAATTTTCAGTCGGTAAATCTTCAATAGGTAAATCTTCAATAGGCGGTAAATTTTCAATCGGTAAATTTTCTGCGGCAGGATCAAAAATTTCTGCAGGTTCGGGATCGGGCGAAATTTTTTCAATGACAATGCCGGTTAAATTATTGCCGTCAATCGTGTAGCTTACCAATTTGCCGAGCGGAATTTTGTTAAAAGTCTCTTCGCTGACTTCTGCGGCAAGCCAAAGTTCGTTGCTGTCACCGATTTTTGCTACAACGTCGCCTGCTTGTAAATTTTTTTCGGTTTCGGTGGAATAATAAATCGTGCCGTCCACAAGCGCTATAATTTCAGTTTGCTGAGCTTCCTGCAGTGCAACGTTTAATGAAAGTTCCGCCTGCTTAATGGCATTTTCAGCGCCGTACAAAATTGCGGGCGGCGTAGGTTGAAGTTCGTCAATATATTCAATTTCTTCAATGTACGTCGTCTCGTAAGTCACGCCGGATTCTGAATAACTGTAGGAGGACGAATTAGCCTTTGCATTTTCATAAGCGCGAATTGCGGCATCACGTTCAACAGCACTTACAGCGCCCATCTCATAAAGTTCACGCATACGGTTAGCGCGTTCCTCAAGACTTGCCAAATTTGCACTGCCGCCGCCGCTTATACGAGGCGTTTCAGTGTAAACCGGCGTTTGAACTGCGCGGGTTCGTACCACAGGAACTTTAACCCAAGTTCCTCTAAGCAAATCTTCATAATTTTGGCGTGCAAGTTCAACGGTGCTTTCCAACTGCTCAATCATTTCTTCAGTGACACTTATTTCAAGCCGCGCGATAACGTCACCGGCTTTTACTTCGTCGCCGTCTTGAAATAAAAATTCGCTGACTTTGCCGTCTACCAAAGTTCGCACAGAAACCATTGTACCCGTGACTTTGGCGTTTTCAATGCGAATTTCGTGAAAAGCGTGATAATGTTCAAAGACGCCGTAACCAATCGCGCCTGCCGTTGCCAAAATCAGAATCAAGCCAAATTTTATAAAAAACTTCACTTTACCTGAAAGGTCTATCGTTTCCAAAATTTTAACTCCTTAGTTAGTAGCGATTAGCTATTAGCGATTAGCGATTAGCTATTAGCTATTAGCAATTAGCTATTAGCCATTAGACATTAACAGCTAAGAGCTAACAGCTAAGAGCTAACAGCTATCTCAGCGTCACCAGCGTGGCACCCGCGCCGCCTTCGTCAATGTCGGCAAGTACAAAATTTGCTACAGAATGATGCCGCCGTAAAAATTCTTGTACGCCCTGACGCAATGCGCCAGTCCCCTTGCCATGAATTATCAAAACCTGCTTAAGCCCTGCCAACTGCGCGTCGTCAATGAATTTACTGCAAACTATTTCAGCCTCGTCAACCATCATGCCGCGTATATCCAAATTTCTAGTGACTGTAGAAACTTTTTGCAAAAGTGCCGTCGAGCCGCGATTGGCATTGACACTCGGCGCAGATGAAATTTCCGCATGGCTGATAAATCTGCAGTCTGAAAATTTTACCGTCGTCGTCAACGCGCCGACCTGCGCGGTCAATTTGTTGCCGTCTAAATCGATTGAAAGAATTTTACCGTTTTGGTCAAGCGGCTTAATATAAATCGTGTCGCCAATTTCCAATGAAGTTTTATCAATGCGCTTGCCTACGGATTTATCGGCAAGGATAATCGGCGCAGTTTCAATTTCCGCGTTACGAAGTCTGTCACGCGCATTTTGAATCGTCTGCTGTCGACGCTTTACGCCTGAATCATCAAATTGCTCTTTAAGTTGCGAAATAATTTCTTCAGCCTCGCGTTTTGTCTCGCGTACCATTGCCGCAGATTTTTCACGCGCCTTTTTCAAAATTTCGCCTTTACTCTTTTCAAGTTCACTTCGCATTTCGGCAAGCTTTTTTTCGTGATTTTCAATTTGTGACTGTTGCTTTTTCATTTCGATATTGCGCTGTTCATAAATCGTACGCTCTGACTCCAACTCGGAAATAACCTGTTCAAAGTTCGCGTGGTCCGCCTTGAGAAATTTTTTTGCCTTGCGAATCAAACTCTGTTGTAAGCCCAATCGCTGACTTATTGCAAAGGCGTTGCTTGCGCCTGGTATGCCGATTAAAAGCCGGTACGTCGGTTGAAGTGTCTCGCCGTTAAATTCGACGCAAGCATTTTCAATTCCGGCTGTCGTGTACGCAAAGGTTTTCAACTCTGAATAATGCGTCGTGGCGATTGTCGGCGATTTTATTTTTAAAAGGCGGCTTAATATCGACATTGCAAGCGCCGCGCCTTCGTCGGGGTCTGTACCCGCGCCAATTTCGTCAATTAAAACTAAATCCGTCGGCTTGACTTCTTTTAAAATTTTTACAATTTTTGTCATATGCGCCGAAAATGTTGAAAGGCTCTGTTCGATTGACTGTTCGTCGCCGATATCCGCGTAAATATCTGTGTAAACCGCAATTTGTGAATTGTACGCGGCGGGTATGTACAAGCCGCTTTGCGCCATCATCGCCAAAAGTCCCAGCGTCTTCATGGATACGGTTTTGCCGCCGGTATTCGGTCCCGTGACAAGCAGGATTGTAAATTCGTCGCCAAGTTTTATGTCAATCGGTACAACTTCTTTCGGCGGTATTAATGGATGACGCGCAGATTTTATGTCGGTGAATTTTGACAAAATCGGTTCGGTAGCGTTTAAATCGTACGCCAATTTTGCCTTTGCGAAGAGTAAATCAATTTCCGCCAAAATGTCGGTGTTGATTAAAAGTTCGATAACATTTTTTCTTACGGCGTCACTCAACACGCGCAGAATGCGGGCTACTTCGTTTCGCTCTTCAACTTCCAACTGCCGAATATCATTATTTAAATTTACAATCGCCATTGGTTCAATGAAAAGCGTCGCGCCGGTAGCCGATTGGTCATGCACAATGCCTTGAATTTGCGATTTATATTCGGTCTTTACCGGCAAAACGTACCTGTCGCCGCGCATTGTAACTATCGCGTCTTGAAAATATTTCTGCTTGCCCGCGTCGTGCAGGATATTAAAAATTTCCGTCTTAACGCGATTCTGCGCGTTGCGAAGTTCACGGCGTATTTTTTGCAATTCGACGCTTGCAGTATCCTTCACAAGCCCGTGATCGTCAACCGTATTTTCAATTTGCTTTTCAAGGTTGCCGAGTATTTCAATCTGCGCGGCGCGATTTTTTAATTTCGGCGCGGGTATTTCGGTTTCTTTAAAAAATTTCTTGACGTTGCGCATTGCGTACATTGTCGACAAAATGTCTAAAAATTCTTCGGAACTTGCCGAACTGCCGAGCTTAATTTTTTCCAGCGTCTCACGAATATCACGAATGCCGCCCAACGGCGGAGGATTTACGGCAAAAATTTTTACTGCCTCCGTCGTCCATTTCAAATTTTCGGCTACCGTATCAAAATCGGAGTCCGGCTCTATCGCGGCGGCAAGCTCTTTTCCTATTTTGCTTGACGCGCAGGTTACCAAACGCACACGAATTTTTTCAAATTCCAATACATTAAAATAATCTTTCGTCTAAATCACCTGTCCTATCGGCTGATATTTCATTATATCTCTCGGAATTTTTTTGAACTCTATTTTATACGCGCAGGATTGTCACTGCGCCCCAGCAGATAATCGGTTGATACATTATAAAAATCAGCAAGAGTTATAAGCTTGGAAGTAGGTGGATCAATTTCTCCGCGCTCATAACGTTGATAATTTCGTGGAGTGATTTTGAGTAATTCAGCCATAGTTTTAGCCATAATTTTGTTATCGAGACGAAGCCCTCTTAAGCGCTCATAAAAAAATGACATAAAATTTTCCCCCTATCAAAAAAAGTATTGACTGGACATTAGATGTCGGTTAATATATCTGCCGAATAGACATTTAAAGTCTTTGTTTTTTAATATTATATCAGAAGAAAGGAAATTTTTAAAGGAGTGATTCCGATGAAAGAATTGGTATTTGTTCGCGGCGAGAAACCTTTTACCAGCAGCCTTGTCATTGCCGAAGGAACAGACAATCAGCACGAATCTATTATTAGGTTGATTCGTAAACATCTCGAACGTTTTGAACGTTGGGGCAAAATTAAGTTTTCCGATTTAAAATCGGAAAACCCTCTCGGCGGCAGACCGACTGTAATTGCGGAGCTTAACGAACAGCAAGCGACATTCTTGGTGACACTTTTAAGAAACAATGATATTGTTTTGGATTTTAAAGCTGAATTGGTAGACCAGTTTTATAAAATGCGTGAATTACTTGCCAAGCGTAAAACTGCAGAGTGGCAAGAGGCGCGTAATGCATCAAGACGTGGTTGGCGACCTTTGACTGACGCTATACAAAAATTGATTGAATTGGCTCGCGAACAGGGAAGTACTACTGACGATAAAATTTTTTATATGACTTATGCTCGATTGATGAATAAATTTTTGCATATTAAATCCGGCAGTCGTGACAAAATCGAAGCGTGGCAAAATCACGAACTTGAAAAATTTGAATTTATGATTAAATGTATCCTTTCAGAGAAAGTGCCTACTAAAGAAGATCATAAAAAAATTTACACAGCCGCAAACAAAACAGGCGCTTGAAAATTATTGCGAGCTGTCTTTCATCAATCAGCGTTTTATCGAAGAAACCGGCGCTTGAGAAGTTTAAGACGCGGGTACATCATACAAAGCCACTTATCGTGTCGCGAATAATCTTCTCCCTCACGACCGACGACTTGACCGAGCCATTGTAAGGCGGATCTATATAAATGCATTTAACGCGCCCTTCATACAGCGGCAGAAGTGATTTAAGTGCCAAAAGATTATCGCCGTGAATAATTTTATTTTCAGTAGAGCCGCCGTGATTGTACAGGTGATTTAAGACGTGATAAGGGACGTGGGCGGCGTAGTTTATGACTTTATCTTTACCGAGCCAGTTAATAGTTGGCAAATAATATTCCTCCTTGACGAAGTGTTTTGAATTGCAA
>CAJOKY010000077.1 GCA_905235425.1 uncultured Selenomonadaceae bacterium | reverse complement strand
AAATGGTTGCAACGATAATTTTAGGCGTATGCATTGCAGGCGGCTTTGCCTACGGTATCAAGTGCATTTACAGAAATTTTTCTACCGGCAAGGCGGCTTGTTGCAACGGCGGAGCTGATTGCCCGCACTGCGCAAAATGCAGAGCCATGATGAATAAGTAAAAATTTAATTCGGAAAAAAATTAACGTCGGGAAAAATTTTCTCGACGTTTTTTAGTATAGAAATTTTGTTATTGTTGACAAGATTGTATCACTTGTATATAATCTGTATTGATTATAATACAGGAGAAAAATGCAATGAACCATTTAAAAAATACGGTAGGCTACCAGATAATGTTGCTGAAAGAAAACATTATCGAAGAAACCAAAGATGAATTTAAAAAATCAAATATTACTCATGAAGAATACATAACACTGCATTATATTTATGAAAATCCCGGTATCACTCAAGTTGCGTTGGCGAAGATAAACCGCAGAGACAATAATGTTATCAGCAAACGCATTGATAAACTTGAACAAAAAAACTTTGTTGAAAGGATTCGTGATACCGATAAAGACAGACGCGCTTTTTATCTTTACTTGACCGAAAAAGGAAACGCAATAATTGACGAGTACTGGCATATTTTTTTAGACGGAGAAACACGCGGATTAAAAAATTTAAGTGCGGACGAAACAATAATATTTAAAAATCTTTTGCAAAAAATTATTCTGACGTAAAATTTTTGAAACTCTTTTGGTAAAAATAAATGTTTTTTGAAATTATAAAGGAAATGCGGCTTAAACAATGGACCAAAAATTTATTTGTTTACGCCGCAATTTTATTTCACGGAGATTTTTTTAATGTCGATTTGCTGATAATTACGACGAAGGTTTTCTTTGCATTCAGCTTTTCGGCAAGCGGGATTTATTTTTTCAATGATATCTGTGACATCAAAAAAGACAGAAAAAATCCCAAAAAATCTTTGCGTCCCATTGCCGCCGGAAAAATCAGCAAAAGTCAGGGCTATTTTTTTTCGGCGTTATTTATTTTTTGCGGTCTGCTGATTGCCTGCCATGTCAGCGTTTTTTTCCTTGAGATTATTTTTTCGTACGTCATTTTAAATTTTCTCTACAGCTTGATATTAAAAAAAATCATCATTATCGACGTTTTTATAATTTCCTTCGGCTTTGTCATCAGAACGGTAAGCGGAGCCGTTGTCGCAAATGTTCCAATGACACTTTGGTTTATACTTTGCGTAATGTTCCTGTCGCTGTTTTTGGCTCTCGGCAAGCGCCGATATGATGTTTTTAATTTGCCGGTCGAAAAAAAAAATTTCCACGCAGATTTTTTAGACAAACTGATAAATATCGTGACGGCAAATTTGATAATTTGTTATGCATTCTTCGCCGTAACTTCCGACCAAACTAACATGATTTTCTCAATCCCGATTGTTTTGTACGGAATTTTTTATTATCTGTATGTAGTCACGGTAAAAAAGGAAGGCGGTGCGCCGGACGAAATTCTGTACAAAGAAAAACCAATTTTATTCACGGTGCTGATTTATACTGTTTTTATCATTTTGACGAGGAATACAGATTTACTATGAAATATTTTTAAGCCTGAGTGACTTTTATTTAAATGAGGTGATTTTCTCATGGAAAAATTTATGAATAAAATTTTGCTGATTTTTTTGGTATTCGCAATTTCAGCGGCGGCTTTTGAAGGTTTTTTTGTGAAATGGAATTTTCGCGATTCCGATTTTCAAGCCGAAAAATATTCTTTTCAAGCACTTTTTGAAGGCACCGGTCATCGTCCGTTCGTTCATAGACAACTTTTAATTTCAATTTCAAAAGGTGTTGCCGAAATTTTACCCAATGACACGAAAAACGCTGTCACGAAAAAAATTCAAGAAAACAATTTCATAGAACAAAAATTTTCAGAGGTTAAAATCCCGCCGAACTTACTGCTTGAATATTACACGGTATATTTTCTGTCATTTGTATGTTTTTTCATAAGCATTTTTGTTTGGAGAAAAATTTGTATTGACTTGACGGGGAATTATACGGCAGGGACTTTAGCGCCATTGGCATTTACAATAATTTTTCCCTACCTTGAAACATTCGGCGGATATTTTTATGACTTCAGTGAACTTTTATTTTTTTCGCTCGCAACATTTTTCGCATTGCGCGGTTGGTGGATCGCGATAATTTTATTGACGCCCTTCGCCGAATACAACAAGGAAAGTTTTTTCTTTTTCCTTCCGGCGCTGTATTTTTTGCTGAAACGCATTCTTCCCGCAAAAAAAGTTATTATTTCGCTTGCAATTTCAATTTTAATTGCGGGAGGAACCTATTTGTTCGTAATTTCAAAATTCGCCGATAATGCCGGCGGTATGGTTGAGTCTCACATAATGGGAAATGTCATCGCAATAGTTATGCTGATTTATTTTATCGGAATTTACCTGCTGTGCAACAAAAAAATTTATCCCAAAAATAAAATTTTGTCGTACGTGGCATTTCCGATTTTAATTTTAATTCCCTTCATAATTCGCGGCGCGGAATATCCTCTGCCGTTCAGCGTTTTTGATACATTCGGCTTTACCTACAGCGTCATAGGCGGTGAAAGGGCATTTTTACTTCATATCGCGTTAATTTTATGGGTTGTAAAATTTTCGTGGAAATTTCTTGACGAGTCATTAAAAAATTTTGCCAAATTGGCACTTGCAATAAATACGCCGTTAATAATTTTGTTCGGCGCGGTTTTTGAACTCCGAAATTGGAGCTTGACTTATCCCGCATTAATAATTTTAATTGCATTTTACATAAAAAATCTTATTGCAGATAAAAATTAAAATTTACTTGTCGATGTAATTCAAATGCTTTTCATCAGCCCAATCGTCCGGCATACCTTCAACCAATACAACGTTGCACTCTGCATTTTCCTTGACGTACCGCGCCACGTTGCCGATATCTTCTTTGCCGAAACCGCCGAATCCCTTTTCGCCCATAATAATTATGTCGCAGTGTTCGTACTTTGCAAAATTCACAATCGTTTCACTAGGTTCACCAATCTCAACGCGCGTTTTAACTTTAATGTCACTCGGGACGACAAGCATCAATTCCGATAAAAAGTCATAAGCCGCCGCGTTCAATTCCGACGGAATGTAGCCGCTTAAGCTGACTTGTTCAAAGGCAGAAATTTCTTTTTCCAATTCAACGCACATTAACAAAGTTATTCGCGCCTCGTAAAATTCGGCAATTTGTATCGCCTTTAACAAAGCTTTAAATGCTTGCCCCGAGCCGTCAGTAGGCACGAGTACATGGTAAATTTTTGTATCTTCTTTAACAGGTTCAACCTGCGCGGGAACTTCTTCAGCAACTTTAGCGCCGACCAATTCACTGCGGCTTTTATAAAATCTAAGACTTAAAATTATCGCGACAATTCCCATGTAAACCATAAACGCGCCGATCTCCGAACTTATATCAGATAAACTTGCGCCGCGCTGAATAATGTCACGCGTGAAATGAAATTGCCATGTCAGCGGAAAAATATGCGCTCCATATACTACCCACTCCGAAAAATGCGAAAGCGGCGAAGTTGCGCCGCCCAATATAAAGCCGCCGGGTATGAACAAAACCATTCGGCTTGACGCAATGCCGGGATTAGCCGCCGTCCAACCTACAAATATGCTTAGCATGCCGATTGTCAACGCCATAAATATTTCTATCAGCAAAAATTCTAAGACGCGTCCCGAAAATACTAAATCGCCCCATACGCGCAAAATCGCCATACCTAAGAAAAATGAAACAGTCATTAAAAGTGCGTACGGCAAAATTCGCGCGATTAAATCCCACGTCGTCCCGTTCAAAATTGTAGGCTCGTACTGTTTGGTTAATTTAAGGCGCGGTATCATGCCGATTGTCGCGAAGGTGAAAAACATTGCGCCGAAGAAAAATAAAAAGCCCTGTGTTTGCGCGTTGGAAGTTGAACCGGCGGGATTGAACAGTATACGTTCATTTAAAGTCAAGCCGCTTGTAGTCGAGTGAAAAAATTGCGCGTTGTCAATCGCTACAAGCGCAGGCAAGGCTGATCTAATGTTGGCAGTCAGCGCGGTGTTGCTGTTGTCATAAAATACGCCTATAGGCGCGTCCGTGCCGTTGTAACGATTTTTTTCAAGACCCTGCGGCAAATATATCACGGCGTCTGCCTTGTCACGATAAAAAAGCTCTTCGGGATTCATCGGCATATTTATAACGTCAGTAACCTTCATATATTCCGACGCGTCAATTTTCGTTATAAGTTCGCGGCTGTACTTTGTATTATCCAAATCAATCACGGCAACCGGCGCATCCTTTGAAAAATTTCCTGCAAGCAGGACGGACAAAACCACGCTGATAACCATTGCCACCATTATGCAAACTTTTTCATACGGCATACCTTGACCGCTGAATAAAAATTTTAATTCGCTGAAAAAAGATTTCTTAAAGCCCACGTCACCAACTCCTAATCAAAGTTCACGGTGACGGTTTGTCCGGGCAATACGTCACTTTGCGGATCTATGTAAATGCGAACTTGAAACGCCGATAAATCAGCTTGAGATTTTTCACGTGACTGTTTTAAATCCGCAAAACCCGGCGCCTGCGTCAAAAGTCTAATCGTACCTTTAACCGGCTTATCATCGGCAACTGTCGTACAAGTGATTTCGTCGCCTTCGCGCAGATTTACCGCCTGCGTCTCTGAAATGTAAATGTCGTAGTAAATTCTTTTCGTCTCAAGCAAAACTACCGGCGAATTCGGCGATATCATTTCGCCTTGTTTCTGTAAAATGCTTAAAATTTTGCCGTCTTCCGGCGCGTGCAGTGTCAAGCGGGATTTTGCAACTTGTAACTCTTTCAGCTGAACTTCAAGCGCCTTTTTTTGTTGCTCCAACGCCGCAATATCGTTTACCAAATTTTGAGCCGCCGCGCGTTCCTGCGCGATTGTAGGAAGGCTTAACGAATCGGTATTGCCGGTGTCACTTACTCCTGCCAAAAGTCTTTCTAAAAGTTGTTCCTGCGTTTGTACATTGGCTCTTGCAACGTTTAAAGCCATTGTCGCATCGTCAAGCTGTGATTGTGCTACCGCGCCTTCACGTACAAGGTTTAACGCGCGATTATAATTTATTTCGGAATTTTTCAAAGTCGCCTGCGCTGAATTGACTGCGGCACGTTGACTGTCGATTTGGCGGAAAGATTGTTGCTCGTCATTATCGGCGCGGAATAAATTCACGTTCATTGTGCCGGATATTGAATTAATCTGCGCGTCGAACTGTGCAATTTGCGCCTTAAGCTTTTCAATCGCCAAATCAGTATCGGTAGGATCAAGCGCCATGATTAAATCACCGGCTTTAACCTCCTGCCCTTCCTTGACGCCTTCATTAATCATTCTGCCGCCTACCGAATCGAAGGAAAGTTTTATCTGCTCCGCCGTTAAAATTGCGTCCTTCTTTTCCGTCGCCAAAAATACCGCGTCATTGCCGCGATACATCAGCACAATTCCGCTTACTATTAAAATCACTATAAAAATTATTCCTACACGTGCCGCCTTCTTATTTTGCTCCATAAAAATTACCTCCATAAATTGATTAGCGTGTAAAGGATTGTAACATTAAAAAATTTTTTATGTAAGCGAAATTTTTTCAATTTTACGTTCGCAGAAAGTCACAGGCATTAATCCAATCTCTTCAATAAATTTCAACGCGGCTTTAAAATGGTCGCCTATAACTTCTGCGCGGTGGGCGTCTGAACCGATTGTCACGTACCTGCCGCCTAATTTTTTGTACTGTTCATAAACCGGCTTAAGCTCAGTAAAAATTTCATCACGTTTCAAGCGGCGTGTATTAAGCTCCAAAACTTTTTCACGTTCGACGACGATTTTTAAAACCTTGTCAATGTACGCCTTGAAAGTGTTGTAGTCAATCGACGTATCGTCATAAGTGGCGGCGCGGCAAATATAATCAATGTGTCCCAATACGTCGAAGTCTTGAACTGCCGCCTCCTCCGCCATGACGCTGAAATAATTCGTGTAGACTGAAAATTTATCCTTGCCGTGAAAATATTCCTTGTGGTAAATGTCTTCGCCGTAAAGCATATGAATTGAACCGATAACTTGATCGAAGTCTGCCGAGTCTACAAAATTTTTATTGACTTCGCGCGCAGTTTTCGTCAAGCCGACTTCAACGCCGAGATGAACTTTGTCGCCGCGCAGATTTTTATATTCGCCAAAGTATTCAGCGGGATTGAATTTAAAATTGCCTTCCAACTCTTCATCAAAATGCTCTGTGAAGACCAGACCGAGATTTAAACTTGACGCGCGTGCAACGGCGTCGGACGCCTTCATCTTTGAATCAGCTGAAAACTTTGTATGAGTGTGACTGTCGAAAATCATATTGTGCAACCTTCCTTTACAAAAATTTTGGTGACTGATAAAATTATCTGAAATTTTATATCACGTAACTTTAATTGGTCAACGATTGGAGAAAATTTTTTATGGAATTGCAGGGTAAAAAAATTTTGGTAATCGGCGCGGGAATAAGCGGTTTTGCGGCGGCTAAGGTTGCAAAAAAATTCGGCGCTGAAGTAATTTTAAGCGATGCTAAATCTGAATCGGACTTTAAGGGAACAGGGAGTAGGGAACAGGGAGCAGTCAGTAATCAGCAGGATAAAAATTCTAATCCCTCTTCCCTGATCCCTAATCCCTTCCATGAACTGCGCGAACTCGGCATAAATTTAAAATTCGGCAAGCAGGAAGAATCTTTGCTTGAAGGCGTCAACATGGTAATTGTATCGCCCGCCGTACCTTTGCGCATACCGATTTTACAAGCGGCGTTAAATAAAAAAATTCCCGTCATCAGCGAAGTTGAATTGGCGTTTAACCTTGCGAAATCGCCAATCTGCGCGGTGACCGGTACGAACGGCAAAACTACGACGGTTACACTTTTGGGACTTTTATTGGCAAGTCAATTTGAAAAAGTCGGCGTAGGCGGAAATATCGGCGTGGCACTCAGTGAAGTTGCATTGGAAGTTGGCGAAGGCGGATATATCGCGGCGGAAATTTCAAGCTACCAAATGGAGGCGACGAATAATTTTAAGCCGCACATTTCCGCAGTTTTGAACGTTACGCCCGACCATTTGAAACGTCACGGCACGATGGAAGTTTATCAAGCCATGAAAGAAAAAATGTTCGCGCAGGAGACGGCGGAAGATTTTTTGGTTTTGAATTACGACGATGAAAAGGTTAGAGGTATGAAATCCCGCGCAGGTTGCAGGGTGCTTTACTTCAGCCGTAAAAAAATTTTGGACGAAGGCGCATTTATCAGCGACGGGAAATTAATCATAAAATTTGACGGTAAAACCTGCGAACTCTGCACGATTGACGAACTCGGCATTAAAGGCGGGCATAACGTGGAAAATGCGCTTGCCGCGTCAATGTGTGCGTTTTTGGCAGGTGTCACGGCGGAAAATATTTGCAAGGTGCTGAAAAGTTTTCAAGGCGTCGAGCACCGAATTGAATTTGTGCGCGAAATTGACGGCGTGAAATATTACAATGATTCAAAGGCGACAAATACCGATTCGGCGATTAAGGCGCTTGAAACTTTCGCAGGTCATATAGTTTTAATTGCCGGTGGTGACGATAAGCTTACGGACTTGACAGACTTTTTGACGCTGGTAAATCAGCGCGTCGACACCTTGATTTTGGTAGGAGACGCGGCGAACAGATTTAAGGCGGACGCGATTAAAAACGGTTTTGACGCGGCGAAAATTTATGACGCGGGCTATTCAATGGAAAAGGCAGTTGACATTGCAAAAAATATTTCCACGCCGCCGCAAGTTGTTTTACTCAGTCCCGCGTGTGCAAGTTTTGATATGTATGATAATTTTGAGGAACGCGGCAAAGATTTTAAGCGCATTGTCAACGCACTTTGAAAGGCTTTAAAAATGAGACAGCTTGACTTGAAAAAAATTTTGGAAGATCATGCGGCATGGCTTGAAGATGAGACGAAAGGTAAACGCGCAGATTTTTCAACCGGCGATTGGTACGGTATCGATATGCACGGTGAAAATTTGCGGCAAGCTAAATTCGGAACGTATGACGAAAATAATAAAAGCGAGCGTTACAGCAATTTGCAAGGCGTCAATCTTTCCGGTGCTGATTTATACGTGGCAGATTTACGCGGCGCTGATTTAAGCGGGGCATACTTGCGAGACGCCATTTTGTATAACGCGAATTTGTCAGGCGCGGATTTATCGGGAGCGGATCTTACACGCGCCAATTTGGAAGGCGCTGATTTAAACGGCACGAATTTAAACGGCGCGGATTTTGTAATGGCTAGTTTAATCGGCGCGAATTTATCCAACGCGAATTTGGAAGATGCCGACTTGACAGACGCTGACTTGACAGGCGCGAATTTAACTGCGGCGAATTTAACCGGCGCTAATTTGAAAAAGGCGAATTTGCGTGGAACGATTATGCGGGACGTTATTTTAAAAGGCGCGGTATTGAAGAGCGCGCATTTACGCGGCACTGATTTTACCGGTGCGAACTTAACCGACGCGGATTTTACAAATGCCAATCTGCGCGGCGTTAAAGGATACAAAACTAAGGAAGAAGAATGAACTCGGAACAACTTGAAAAAATTTTATATGAACATTTAATGTGGCTAAAAAATCACTCACTCGGTAAGTGCGCTGATTTGCAAGGTGCGAATTTGTCAGGCGCGGATTTATCAGGCGTAAATTTAAATGACGCAAATTTATCGGCGGCGCATTTGGAAAGCGTCAATTTTCACAGAGCCGTTTTGACAGGTGCAAATTTTACATATGCCGTATTGATTAGCGCGAATTTGTCGCGGGCAGATTTAGGCTGGGTAAATTTTGAAGACGCGGATTTAAGCGGCGTAAATTTGTCCGGCGCGTACTTGAACGGTGCGAATTTGAGAGGCGTATATTTAAAGGGCGCTGATTTATCGCACAGCTATTCATGGAGCGCGAATTTATCAAACGCCGCATTGCTGTACTCGAATCTGCAGGACGCCAATTTTACCGACGCTGATTTTGTCGGTGCTGATTTACACGGCGCTCATCTGCAAAATGCAAATTTGTCTAATACGCATTTCGGCAACGCAAGTTTACTTTATGCCGATTTAAGCAACGTCAATCTGCGCGGCGCTGATTTGCAAAATGC
>CAJOKY010000076.1 GCA_905235425.1 uncultured Selenomonadaceae bacterium | reverse complement strand
CTTGGAAGAAGTTGCAAGCCGCGCTGAAAGTGCCGGTGTTACGCGAATTATAAATTTCGGCGACACGCTGAAAAGTTCCGCGCAGGTTATCAGCCTTGCAGAAAAATTTGCCGGTATGTTCGCAGGCGTCGGCGTTCACCCTTCCGAAATTGAAAAATTCGATGAAAATAAAACTGTTGAAAAAATTGCCGAGCTTGCCGCGCAGAAAAAAGTTATCGCTATCGGTGAAATTGGTCTTGACTATCACTGGGAAAAAGATCCCGCCGTAAGATTGGCGCAACAGAAAACTTTTATACAGCAACTTGACATTGCACGACAGCTTAATTTGCCCGTATGCATTCACGAACGTGACGCGCATGGTGACGCACTGAAAATTTTGCAGAGTGAAGGTAAAGGACTGCGCGGCGTCTTGCATTGCTATTCAGGCAGTTTGGAAATGGCGCGGGAAATTTGGAAAATGGGCTGGCTTATCGGCGTTGACGGTCCCGTAACATTTAACAATTCAAAAAAATTATGGGAAGTTGTGAAGGCGGCACCACGTGAAATGATTTTGCTTGAAACAGATGCACCGTACCTTGCTCCTGTACCTAATCGCGGTAAAAGAAATGAGCCTGCTTATATGGTTGACGTAGCTAAAAAAGTTGCGGAACTGCGCGGCGAAGATTTAGAAGACGTTGCCGAGTATACGACGCTTAACGCCGAAAGGCTTTATTTTGATGCGTAAAAAATTTTTTTGATTCAGTTATAAATCAGGCGAAAATGATACAATATTTTTAGAGGGTTTGCGTTGTGTTTAAAATTTAGAGTGGGAGTTGTTTTTTGGTATGCATTTTTTCCGAACGTTAGCGATGGCATTGGTATTGGTGTTAGTAAGTTCTACGGCATTGGCGGCAGAATTTAGAATGGGGGATGAAGGCTCGGATATTGCGGAATTGCAAGGACAGCTGATTGAATTGGGCTACGACATTGTGGCGGACGGTTCATTTGGTCCTGCAATGGCAGACGCTATAAAATCTTTTCAAGCGTCGAAGGGAATTTATCCCGACGGCATGGTAGGACCGGAAACGTACGCGGCACTTTTGGGACGTGATATGCCTGAAATAAGTCGCGGTTCAAACGTTATAGCACGCAGAATTATAAGCGGTGCAATGCAGTATATCGGCGTTCCCTACGTTTTCGGCGGTACGACGCCTTACGGCTTTGACTGCTCCGGCTACGTCAAATACGTTTTCGCGCAGGCAGGAATTTCACTTCCCCGCACTGCCGATGCCCAGTACGAAGTTGGTATGCCTGTTTCAACTTACGAACTTATACCGGGCGATATGGTTTTCTTCACAACCTACACTTACGGCGCATCGCACGTTGGAATTTATCTTGGTGACGGAAATTTCATTCACGCAAGCTCAAGCAGCGGCGTTATGATTTCTTCACTTAGCGAATCTTATTGGAGTTCACGTTACATAGGTTCAAGAAGAATACTTTAAAATTTATCGCATAAAAAAATTAAAGCCGACCTTTACGGGTTGGCTTTTTTCTTTGCGTTATTTTATGTCAAGTTTAATTTCCGATAGAAAATTTTTCTGCAAGAGAAATGCTGTCTTTATGGGAGGGATTTTTTTCACCATACAATTCAACGTACTTGTCGCGGCAGTACAAAACTTTTTTCACGTAATGGCGCGTTTCGTCAAATGGAATTGCGTCAACGTCAGAAAAATTTTTACGCCAGCCGTTTGTATTCATCCAATGATGCACATTGCCGCGCCCTGCATTGTACGCCGCCAGTGCCAAAATATCGTTGCCGGAAAATTCATCTTCAAGCTCCGACAAATACCAAATGCCGTACTTAATATTTGTGTCGGTGTTATGAAGTTTATTTATTGACGGCGGCTCTTCGTCAAGTTGGTACGCGATCCAATTTGCGGTCTCCGGCATTATCTGCATTAAACCTACTGCGCCGCTCTTTGACAATGCACCTTCAGCAAAATTACTTTCCACTTTCATTACCGATATTGCCAAAAATCTGTCCACTCGGTAACGCGCAGAGTGTTCTTCGATTTTTTCACGGTATGGAAACGGGTATAAAATTTTTTGCGCCGACGGCAAGCGAATTACCGCGCAGATTATCAGAAATAAAATTATACTTGTTGCAAAAACTTTTTTTTTGACTTTAGGCAAGGTTACTCACTTCACTTCATGGAAGGTAGACGAATCTTTTACGCATTAAATTTAAAATTTGTTTGCGAATTTTTATTTTGAGCTGAGTGTTATCAATTACAACATCTGCGCGGGCGGCAATTTCATCAGCGGACATCTGCGCGTTGATTCGTGTTTCTGCATCTTGCCGAGTAATGCCGTCACGTGCCATAAGACGCTTGATTTGCATTTTGCGCGGAATACGTACTGCCCAAACTTCGTCAACCAAATTATCCCAGCCCGCCTCAAATAAAAGCGGAACTTCCAAAACTGCAAGAAATTCACCGTTATCCGCGCATTCAGTCAAAAAATCCCGAGCGCGATTCAAAAGCACAGGGTGCGCTACGGAATTTACCCACTGCCGCTCACTTTCATTATTGAAAATAATGTCGGCGACAGCCTTTTTGTTAAGCCCGCCGTTTTCATTCAAAACAATGTTTCCGTAGCGTTGCACGTAGCTTGAATACAGTGAACCGCCGTATTCTAAGAGTTCTTTGGTGACTTTGTCAATATCTAAAGTTTTTGCGCCAAAATTTCGGAGTTCGTCTGCAATGGAAGATTTCCCGCAAGCTATGGCGCCAGTCAATCCTATTATATGCAAAATTTTTTCCCCTCCGATTTTAGAATTAACCGATAACAGCTAATCGCTACCGGTTACAACTTTCCATCCGTCATTAACTTTTTCAATGCGCTTTTCTTTAAAAAGGTGACCTATCGCACGTTTAAACGCCGCCTTGCTTATATGAAAGACTGCTTGAATTTTTTCCGGCGCTGTATTATCGGCAAAAGACATTTGCCCGCCGTTTTCGCGCATAAACTTCAAAATATTTTCCGCGTCATTTTGCAGAGCGGTCTCCTTAGCATAGCGTAACGACGCATCAAGCCTGCCGTCTTCGCGAACAAAAGTTACACGCGCCTCAACTACATCACCGACTTTTACTTCACGTGGCATTTCTTTTTTCGCAATGAAGACGATATATCTTTCTTCGGTGAAGACAAATGCGCCGGCATCGGTAATATTGTAAATCGCACCTATAACCCTGTCGCCGCGCTGAACATTTTCTGCAGGTTTTGACGCACGCCGAATTTCATCAGAAACTTTCATTGACGTGGCAAGACGTCCTGATTTATCGGTATAAAGTTTTGCCCAAACAATGTCGCCGGTTTTAGGTCTGCCGCGCATTTCGGCAAATGGCATAAAAATTCCGCGTTCAGCGCCTACGTCCAAAAATGCGCCGTCATTAGTCACGTTGATAACCTTCAGCCGCGCTATCTGCCCTTCGCGCATTTTAGGCACTCTCATGCTTGCCGTAAGCCTTTTTTTGGGGTCAAGATACAGAAAAACATTTACCGTGTCGCCTACCTTAACTTCCGCCGTCTGCTGCGTCTTATGCAAAAGTATATCATCGCTACTGTTGCCTGTACCTGCGTTAAGAAATGCGCCAAATTCATTTGTACGCACCACTTTTAAATTTACAACCGTCATCGGCTTGTACTGCACTTCGCTATGTTCGGCAGATTTTGTATCGGCATCGGTAATTTTTTTATCGGCGGGTTTAATTTTTACTTTTTTTTTATTATTCATTTAAAATGGCACGGCGAATGAAGAGCCGCGCTATCCTCCTGTTTAGGATTTTTACAATTTATTTTTAATCACGTCGGGCGCGCTTGTTCGAGTTGCTGTCGCAGTTCGTTTATCTGCGCGTCTTTTTGTGCAAGGAATTGATTCATTTGAAGTAATTGCAAGTTTAAAACGTTCATACGCGAAAAGAGAAATGTCGATAAAGCCGTTTTGTCTGAGATTTTATCAAGTTCCCGCATAACCAGCGGTTCAAGTTGCCAATCGGGAATTTGTGCATAAATCGGAATCATACTATGGAATTGAACATTTGCCAAAAAATGGAAAAGCGTGTACCGCCATTCGGGATGTTCTTTTAAAAATGTAAATCTCTCGGCAAAATCATTTATAATCGATAAACCTTGACAAACATGATCGGTATAACGGCGCACATTAATTTCTGGTGAAGACATTGAACCCCAAGAATCTTTATTAGCTCTATGAATATTAATGGTATATGGAACTCTAACTATATTTTTTGCAAGACATAACAGAAACAGTGCCAGAAAATTATCTTCGCCGTATCGTATGGCGGGAAATTGTATATCATATTCTGACATTAAATCTCTTTTAACTAAGTAATTCCAAGGCGTGACATAAAATTTGAGTTCCACAAAATCTTTTAATCGCGCAGAAATGTCATTTGAAACAAGTGTAGGTTCCTTTACCAAATCATACTTAACATTTCCTAATACCATTTCTTTTAACAAGGTTGTATCGGTAGTAAATTTTTCATCTTGTTCAATTCGATAACATTTTTCACAATAAACAACGTCGGCATTAAATTTTTCCGCTACTTTAAACATTTTTTCAAGCGCAGTTTTGGTAATTCCGTCATCGTTGTCAACAAAAAGTAAATATTTGCCTCCAGCAAATCTTATACCTTTATTACGCGGAACGCCGGGACAGCCGCCGGAATTTTTTTCCGAGCAAATGAGATTGAGTCTCTCTACCCCCCCCCCTTGAAATTTGGGCAGGTAACTTGCTACAATGTCGCGGCTTTTATCGGTCGAGGCGTCATCAACCACAATAACTTCGTAATCGTCAAACGTTTGCGCCAAAATGCTGTCGAGACATTCGCCGATATATTTTTCCGCATTATACATTGGAATTATTATTGAAACTGCGGGAATAGTTTTATTCAAATTAACCCTCTCCGTATCAATTAAAATTTTTTAGGCGTTATCTTCATAAGCTTTAATTTCGGCGTCTCCCCAAAGTTTTTCCAATGCGTAATATTCGCGGCTTTCAGTCTTAAAAATATGCGCCACGACATCGCCGTAGTCAAGCAAAATCCATTCGGCTTCACGATAGCCCTCACGGTGATTAAAGTGCACGCCGTCTTTATCCAGTTCCTCTTCGATATTGTCGGCAATGGCGCGAACCTGTGTAGCCGTCGCCGCGTTGCAAATTACGAAACAATCTGTTGAAAACATAATGCCGCGCATATCCATTGTGATAATGTTGCCTGCCTTAGTCTTGCCAGCCGCCTTGCAAATTTTTAATGCAACTTC
Organism: uncultured Selenomonadaceae bacterium; assembly: GCA_905235425.1. Taxonomy (GTDB): domain Bacteria; phylum Bacillota; class Negativicutes; order Selenomonadales; family Selenomonadaceae; genus Quinella. The sequence continues at coordinate 4,030 of CAJOKY010000076.1, read as the reverse complement.
ATTTGTATCCAAATTTCTCACTCCTTGTATAAATTTAACTTTCAATCTCAAACGTCATTATTCCGAGTTCGCCGTTTCTTCCGAGTTAATTTCGTGAATAGGAAACAGCTCGCTAATCATTATGTCAACTTCTTCAATGTCGGGGATAAATGCGCCTTCCTCGTTTTCCGTACCGGGCAACATAATAGTCGCGGGTAAATCACTGCTCATTTTGCGCAGGACATTTGCCAAGTGCGCCGAGTCAAAAATTTCAGCGCTGGTTTCCATTCTGTTTTGAAAAATTTCTGCAATGGCGGGAAGTTTTGGAATTGTTTCAAGCTGTAAAACCTTTGCATAAAGTGACCGTATAAATTTTTGTTGACGTTGAACCCTGCCGACATCGCCTAAATTTTCGCCGCGAAATCTTAAATACTTCTGCGCGTCGTAGCCGTCTAAGTGCTGATAACCTTTGCCCAAATGAATTTCCAATCCCGCTTCAGGGTCTTCGTAGTCCATATCTTCTTCAACGTAAATATCGACGCCGCCGAGCACGTCAATTAAATCGGCAAATGTATTCATATCAATGACAATGTACTGATGAATTGAAATGCCAAGCAACGCGGCAACGTGACGCACCATTAAGCTGGCGCCTCCCCACGCGTAAAAACTTCCAATCCTGCCTTTCGCCGATTCAGCCTCAACCCATGTATCACGCGGAATAGATATCAGCCGCGATTTTCCTGTATCGTTGGAAAAACTTAACACCAAAATTGTATCGGCATTTTGCGTACCTTCATCGCCCGCGTCAATTCCCAAAATTAAAATATTCGTGTAGCCGTCAAACTTTGGATCAATAGGTCCGGTCTTCGCAGTTTTTCTGTCAGTGTAGCCGTAATATATCGACGTAATTTCATTATACACATATCCCGCCACGTTGTACACACCTAAGCCGACAAACAAGATTGACGATACCATAAGCGCCAGAATAACGCCCATAAAAATAGTACGAAAAAATTTTCGCCGCTTTATTCGACTAAGCATTTTTCGTTTTTGATTTATGCTGTTATTCTCAGTTTGTTTAGCCATTTCGGTTCTGCTCACTTTTTAAATCGAAGTGAATTTTTTTAGTAACAAATAATTTCTCGCGTCAATAGTTGCAGGGTGAACGAGTGCGCCTTTCTGTACGACGAAAATTATTGATTCATTCAGCGCCGTTAAAATAATTTCGTCGAGATCATCTGACGTTTCGGCAAGTTCGCGCAGTTTATTGACGCCGGGATAATCGCGATTAGGTTCAATCATATCGGCGAAGTAGATTATTTTGTCAAGAGCCGACATATTTTTAGCGCCGACGGTATGACGGTAAATCGCCTGAATAATTTCCCCGTCATTGACGCCGTAAATCTCGGTTACCATCTGCGCGCCTATGTATGCATGCAGTAAAAGCGGCACGGCTTTTTCAACCTCACCTATTTCAATGCCGCGTTTAACGGCTTCGGAAGGTAAATCTTCATTTTCAAATTCACGTGCGCAATCGTGCAACAATCCGGCAATATACGCTTTACCTTCGTCAATGCCAAATTTTTTTGCCAGCTTGACTGCGGTATTTGCCACGCCGATTGAGTGCGCGAAACGATTTTTTTTAAGCCGCCGTTGAAGTTCGCGGCGCATTTCGTCAACGGTCATTTACAGTCACACCCTGTCATTTTTCATAAGATTTATATAAATTTTCCTTAATAATGTATTCTTCGACAACTTCCGGCACAAGGTACTTTATCGAAAGTCCGGCTTGTACGCGTCGCCTTATTTCGGTGGAAGAAATTTCTATGCCGGGCGTCGTGACTTGGTGAATTTTTTCATCTGCCGAATCGCCAAAAAAATTTTCTACGTCTGAAAAATTTACCTTGACATTTGGACGCGTCGTCGCTATGAAGTGACACTTACTTACAAGCTCGCGCGAATGATACCATTTCGGCAAATCTACAAGCGAATCCGCACCGATTATGAAAAATAGCTCCGTCGCCGCGCCGAATTTTTTATGTAGCTCGTCAATAGTTTTCAGCGTGTATGAAAGACCGTCACGCAGAATTTCCATTGGTGATACTTGAAAATTTTCATTTGACTGCGTAGCAAGAAATGTCATCATAAGGCGGTGCACTTCCGGCGTCACGTGATTTTGAACTTTGTGCGGCGGGCGTGCGGCAGGTATAAATAAAATTTGGTCAAGCTTAAAAATTTCGCGTACAGATTCAGCCGTTGCCAAGTGTCCCAAGTGTATAGGATCGAACGTCCCGCCCATTATTCCTACCCGCAATTTTCATCACCTCAACGCCAATATCAAAACTAAACTTATCACGGAAATTATTAAACCTGCGCGGAGAAAATCTAAAATGTCATGCCTGCCTTTGTCGTTGCGCCAATAATTTCTAAGCGTGCGAACATAGCCGAAAAATTTTTCAATCATCGTTAAAATCGTCGTCATCAACATATTCATTGTGACGTTTTTTATTGCCGTAACTTTCCTTGAAAATGTAGGTACTCTCCTCGTAACCTGCCTTTTCACTGTTGTACAACGCCGATAATCCCGCATCAACATTGCCAAAATTGCCGTCGTAGGGTTGCGGCTTGTCAGAAGATTTTGTTTTGAAGTCAAAGGCTAGTACCGGCAAATGTTTTCTTTCCGGCGGTTTAGGAGGTTCAACAGGTTTAGGAGGTTCATAAAGTTTAGGGGTAACCTGCGCGGAAATGTTTTCAGTATATGCGATTTCACCGGAAATCCTTTGCCTTAGACGTTCATTTTCGCGCTCCCTAAATGCGTCAAAATCGGAATATTCTTTTTCACGGCGTCTTCTTTCCAATTCTTCACGACGTTCACGCTTAAGGTCTTCCAATTCCGTACGCAGATCCATAGCCTTAAACTTCAAAGACTGCGCTTTCTCGTCTAATTTATCCGCTTCGGCTTCATATTGTTCTGAAGATTTTTCAAGAGTCTCTGCATTTATTTCTGCAACAATTTGTTCGGCGGAGAGCTTGCCGCTTTCTTCAGGGGTGTCACAATCCAAAGCGTTAAAAAATAATTCGTCAGCTTTCTTACGAAATTTTTCAGCCTCTTTATATGCCTCTTCATATTGAGTACGCGCAAAATCAGCTTGTTTTTGAATAGAATCGGCTTGCCTTTCCAATTCTTCAATTTTTTCACGTAACTTTCTAATCTTGTCAGAAATATTTTGGCTCATAACTACTACCTTTTAATCTGATTCGGCTATATTGTCTAGCCTGTCGGCTTTATTTTTCCATTCAGCGGCTTTGACGAGATCTTTTTTAACGCCGTAACCGTACTTGTACATTAAAGCAAACCGTGACATTGACGCTTTATCGCCGAGATTAGCGGCTTTTTCAAACCATTTGAGGGCGCTTTATTTAAATTGGGGTTGACGCTTTACTACTTGACGTAAAGAATACCTAAATTGCATATCAACGCCTTTATGAAAATTTTAATGCCGCGCTTTTTAAAAGCCTGATATTCTTAAATCTACCGTGTCTGTCCGTAGCCGTCAACCAAGTATTTCATTGTAGTAAGCGCCTCAAGTCCCATAGGTCCGCGTGCATGAAGTTTTTGCGTGCTGATACCGATTTCTGCGCCGAATCCAAATTCAAAGCCGTCAGTAAAGCGCGTTGACGCGTTGACATAGACGCAAGCCGCATCAACCAGCGTTTGAAATTTCTGCGCGGCGTCTTTATCATCGGTAATAATCGCGTCCGAATGTTCGGTATTGTACTTGTTAATGTGCGCTATCGCCTCGTCAAGATTATTTACGACTTTCACCGACAAAATTAATTCGTTGTATTCAGTCTCCCAATCTTCCTCGACAGCCTCTTTCATTTCGGGACAAATTTTTCTGCTGACTTCATCGCCGCGCAGTTCAACGTTATTTTCTTCCATAAGCTTAGCGATTTTCGGCAAAAATTCTTCTGCAATGTCTTTGTGAACCAAAAGAGTTTCCATAGCGTTGCAGACTGAGGGACGCGAAATTTTCGCCGTCAACACAAC
>CAJOKY010000075.1 GCA_905235425.1 uncultured Selenomonadaceae bacterium | reverse complement strand
ATAAAGCATATAATAATTTTAACAGATTTCGAGAACATGTTGTCGTTTCCGGTTTTTGTAGTTTTTGTATATTCTTTCGTGAAGCGATGACTGTGAAAGTGAAGCGATGACTGTGAAAGAAATCTTGCAGGTGAAGAAATTGTAACTGACGGCGACAAAATACAGCTTGCTGGCGGAATTAGTGACGCGATTAATTTTGTAGCGAATATTTATACGTCCTTTACAAACTTAAACACAGACATTAAAAATAAACATTTCGACAACGCCTTTTTTGATGAAATTGAAGCCTTAGCGGCATCTCTTGATAATCTTGTTAGTTTGCTGGAAAAGGCTACGCCGATCAGTGGATTGCCCGTATTTGGTCTTGCAGGATCGATGGCAACTTTTGAAAGAGACCTTGCGAATGTTAAGCATGAGCGTAATGAAAATAACGGCGTCGTAAGTCAAGATAATATCAATAACGTTATAACCGATCTTATCGACGTTATCGGTGAAAGTATAAAAACTCTATTGGTTTTTGCACCTGGTGAAGTTATAGCTAAGGTAGCCGAATTGACAGTTTTTCCTATGCTGGTAGATGTCGCTACCTCAGCTCTTAAAGCGCAATATTTAGCAAGTTTGGAGGACAGCAAAGGTTTTATTTCTGAATTTGGAGATCAGTTATTCGGCAACGTAGATGATATGTTTTCTGCAATAGGTAAGTTTTTAGACGGAAACGTTGAAACTGCTGATTACTCAGGCGGCGTTATATCAATTACCGATGATGAAGGAAATGTTCATTACTACAATGAAACGAACAATCATTTAGTTGCGCTGACAGACGAAAATAACAGATTATCTAATTATGGATATGGGGTAACCATAGATGGCGGCTCAAGAAACGATACCGTTTTCAGCACTGCAATTTTGGACGAAAATACAGAAATAAAAAGCAATTATATTCTTGGCAATTCAGGTGACGATTTTATTATTGCCATTGAAGATAACGTTACTATTGAAGCAGGCAACGGCGATGATATTTTATCAGCTACAGGAAATTTTGCACAAATAAGCGGCGGTGACGGTAACGACAGAATATTGGTTGAGGGCGACAACGCAGATATAAACGGTGACGCTGGAAATGACATCTTAATAGTAACTGGTAATGGTGGCTCAGCGTATGGCGGCGATGGCGAAGATATGATTAGCGTTTCCGGCTCCGGCGTTAATGTTTACGGCGGAACCAATTTTGATGCTCTTCCCGTGCCGGATATGTTTCAAGTTGCAAATACTGCGCGAAATGTTGTCATAAAAGACTTTGAAAAAAGCGCCGACAAATTGGCAATTACCGACGGCGATATTGTAGTAGATACGCAAATTTACGCGGACACATCATCATTTATCATATTAGACGCCGCAAGTAATGAGACCATTGCCGTATTGCAAGACGTTGCTGAGAGTGAATTTGAAAATATCACCTTCACTAATCAAAACGGCGAAGTTATAACGACCAGTATAAATTGGTTGCTTGCCAATAAAAAGTTTTCTGTGCCTGTCAATCCTTACGACCAAATTAAAACGGACAGCGGTACAACTCTGTCTAACGTCATAAGCGGTGACAGCATAAGTAATTCCGAAGACGGCGTTGTTATAAATGCTTACGGCGAGACTACTAATATTGTAAATGCCGGCAACAATGTTGAAATAATCGGCGGTATCGGTGACGACAGCATTACTAATCGCGGCGAAAATGTGACAATAGACGGCGGCGACAGCGACGATAAAATTTCAAACGAGGGGATTAACGTTGGTATTACTGGTGGTTCTGGAGATGACAGCGTATATTCAAATGCCGCTCAAGTCACAATACATGGAGCAGACGGCGACGACACTATCTATAATTACATTGCCGGAAACGACGTAGTTATTTTTAGTGATAGTGGAAACAATCGTATAACCAACAATGGCGATACTGTTACAATTCAAGGCGGTTCAGGCAACGATTCTATTTACAATTATGCTGATAATATAAGCATTGATGGAGCAAGTGGTAATGATTTTATCGACAATAGCGGCAATAATGCGATGATAAATACGGATGATGGAGAAGATTATATCCGTAATAACGGCAGTAATGTTACTATTAACGGCGGATTAGATAATGATTACATTTCTAATTTAGATGATGGGAACGATGTGCTTATCGATGGCAATGACGGTAACGACACTATATCGAATCGAGTTGAAAATGTCATCATATTCGGTGGTGATGGTTATGATGATATAAATAATTCAGCCAGCAACGTGACTATAAACAGTAATGGTGGTAACGATAATATCAGTAATAATGCGTCTAACGTAATAATAAATGGAAATGAAGGATCCGATATTATACATAATGGAGGAGGCGGGCATAACGTCTCAATTATTGGTGATGATGGAGATGACAGTATTAGTTCGTCAGGAAAAAACTCAACTATCGATGGAGGCGTAGGAAACGATTGCATAGAAATCCATGGAGAAAGCATTAAAGTCTACAGCGGTGAAGGTAACGATAGTGTGGTAGCCAGTTCAAGTAGCTACTCTTTGATAGATTGCTCTGTCGGAAATAATTTTATTACGATTCAAGCAAGTGGAGTTTCTGGAGATGAAAGTAAATATATAACTGTGAATGCCGGAACTGGGAATGACTATGTCCATGTTGTAGGCTCATACCATATCTTAATAAACGGAATGAGTGGGAAGAATACTATAGACGTCGCATCAGAATCTTGTTCTATAAATGGTGGAGTTGATGCAGATTTAATTTATGATCGTGGACGATACATCACATTAAATGCTGGTAACGGTAATGACACAATAGTATGTGATCCGTATTCCACATATGGAGGATACATAGGTTCACATGTTTTACTATATGCTAACGGTGATGGAGACGATATTATATATAAATATTTGGGTGGAGGACTTAAAGTAACGTCTGGAATTATCGATACCGTTTATGCAAATGAAAATAATGACGTTATAATTAGAGTTGGTTCAGGTAGTATAACTTTGAAAGATATGGCTGAACGACATATTTCTTTTGAAGATTCTTCAGGTAAAATTACGCATGCTACTTACGCATTAAATGGAGATACGATTATTTCTTACGAGATGAATTTTTCAACGCCGCTTGAAAAAAAAGACAGTGATACCTATGAATACACGGGAGGCAATAAAGTCATTGAAAATTATTCAGCTGATGAAAAACTTCAAATGCCAAGTAGCATAACAAGCGTTTATGTTTCCGAAAATAATTTGGCGTTAAAATCCGGCGAAGGCGAATTGACCATAGAAGACGCTCGCGACAATTTAATTGACATTACTGACACTGAAGGAAATATAACTGCGCAAGTTTATATGTCCAAAGACGGCGGCGAAGTGGCGGCAAATGCTCTCGGCAATTCACCCGAAATTTTCAAAGTGCTGGTAGGTGCATCTGAAAATACAAATCACCTTATCGCAGGTGACGGCGGAGCAAGCTTATTTGGCGGTGACACGGACGACATTTTGGAAGGCGGCATTGGACATAACGCTTTTTCCTACCACTCCGGCAACGATACCATTAAAAATTATAAATCTTCGGACGAGATAGTATTTGACGGCACGTATACAGATTTTGCCATAAGCGACAACGATTTGGTATTAAATGCCGCTGAAGGTTCGCTTAGAATTCAAGATGCAAAAAATAAATGGATTGACGTGAAAGACGGTAACGGTGATGTTCTTGCGAATTTCTACCTTTCAAGTGAAGGCGGCATGCTTGATGGACGCTTACACGGCGGCAAAACCGTTTTAATCGGTGCTGATAATGCCGATAATCAAATTTTTGCGGGAGACGGCAACTCAACTCTTTGGGGCGGTAGCGGCGGCACAAATGTACTGGTAGGCGGCGACGGCGAAGATGTATTTATGTATGGCAGTAACGACGATATAGGGCTGATTCAAAACGCCGCTCCTGAAGATATAATTAATTTGTACGATTTAAGCATTGACGACATTAACCTTTTAAGCGCTACGAAAAGCGGTAGAAAAATCTTACTGCGACTTGGTACAGGTGCGGAAATGGTTGTACAAACCGCTCAATCCTCAAGCCCCACTTTCCAAGATATGAACGGTACAAATTGGAGATATGATTAAAATTTTCACAAGAAAAAATCTAAAATTGGTAATATAAAATTTCCAGTCCGCGTTGGCAAAAATGCCGATGCGGATTTTTTTGTACAATTTGGCGGTTTTACTTTCTTAAAATCTGGTGATATAATTAATGTCTATTTTAACTGTTTGATAATTTTTTGTGGCAATGAATAAAAATTTAGTTAGGGGCTTGTAATGCTGAAAAGTTTAACCGTGCAAAATTTCGCGCTGATTGAAAAAATTGAATTGGAATTTGAAAAAGGGCTTAACATTTTGACAGGTGAAACAGGCGCGGGAAAATCAATTTTAATTGACGCTCTCGGCGCGGCTTTAGGTAACCGTGCGAATACAAATCAAATTCGCGCAGGTTGCGAAGAGTTCAGCGTTGAGGCGGTTTTTTTGCCAGAAAAAAATTCTGCCGTAAAAATTTTGTTGAAAGAGTTCGACATTGACGAAGACGACAGCTTAATAATTCGACGCAAGGTTAATCGCGCCGGTAAAAACAGCATTATTATAAACGGTTCGCACGTAACTTTGGCGACGCTGAAAAAAATCGGCGCGGCGCTTGTCGATATTCACGGACAAAGCGAAAATCTTTCACTGCTTAAGACGGACAAAATTTACAGCTTGATTGACGGCGGCGACGATAAAATTTCCGCAGTTCGCGCAGATTATCAAAAAATTTTTCGCTCATGGCAAAAGCAGGTTAAAGCGCTTGCCGATAAGGAAAAATCTAAATCGGCGCATGATGAACGGCTTGAAATGTTGCGTTGGCAGGAGCAGGAAATTTCCGCCGCAAACCTTAAACCTAACGAAGATGAAGAACTTGACGCGGAACTTCGCAAGCTGTCAAATGCCGAAAAAATTTCTGCGCACGTCGAAGAATCACGCGTACTTTTAGGCAACGGTGAAGATTTTGACATTTTAACCGCGATTGCTAAGGTGCAGAAAAATCTTTCGGACGTGGCGCGCTATGATGAAAAAGTAAATTCCGTGCTGAAATTTTTGGACGACGCGGAAATTAATCTGCGCGAGGCGTATGATGAAATTCGTACGTATTCAGACGCTATGGACTTTTCACCGGAAGTTTTGGAAAGCCTTAACGCAAGGAAAGACGTAATTTTCAAGCTGAAAAAATACGGTGCGAACGTAAACGAAATTTTAAAGCGGCTTGAAAAAATTCATGCTGAAATTAATTCGATTGAAAATTTTGATTCGGACGTTGACGCTACGCGCAGATTGATTGAAAAGCTTGAAACGCTGACAAAAAAACGCGCCTCAACGTTAATGCAACTTCGTAAAGATTCGGCGGACGTTTTAGGTACAGCGATTGAAAAAGAAATTCGGCGGCTCGGTATGAAAAATGCGACGTTTTTTATAGGCGTGGCACATGCAGACGTGTTGACGGAAAACGGCGGCGATATGGCGGATATATTTTTTTCGGCGAATATCGGCGAAGATGCGGCGTCACTTTCAAAAGTTGTATCAGGCGGCGAACTTTCACGTATTGCGTTGGCTATAAAAACTGTTTCGGCGGGACGTGAAGATTCTGCGGTGACAATGATTTTTGATGAGATAGACGCGGGATTGGGCGGCACCACTGCAAAAGTTGTAGCTGAGTGCATAAATAAAGTGTCACGCGCCAAGCAGGTTTTATGTGTCACGCACCTTGCGCAAATTGCATGTATGGCTGATGTACACCTGCATATTGAAAAGACTGAAAAGGGTACGCGAACCGTTACCGACGTTACAAGACTTGCGACAGATGAACGCGTCACGGAAATTGCGCGTATGGCGTCCGGCTCGGAAATTCCCGCCGCTATTCAAAATGCCCGCGCTATGTTAAACGAGGCGCGAAAACTTAAACGTTCAAGAAAAATTTAAAATAAAAAAAATCTCCGATTCAAACCGAGTCGGAGACTTTTTTTCTACTATCTACAATCTACCCTCTACAATCTACATATCAGTATCTAAATCGATAATGCCGACGGCATAAGGCGCAACGTCGTACTGCTGAAATATAACGTGCAGGTGTAAATTTTCGTCGAAGTAAAAGTTTTCGGGAAAGTTTTCAAGCTCTTTAAAACTGTCGTACAAAGATATTCTGTTCCTTTTGGCGTACGTTTTTAATTTTTTAGTAATGCCTTTGGGCGAATAATTTTCAGTTGCATACTTGCGCGAAATTTTTTTCAAGCCTTCAACACCTATTAATTTGCCGGAGCGTACGTCAAAATTCAGCGCGTGCTTAAATGTCAGGGGATGCGCCGCACCTTGATAATAAACGTATTCGGTTAAAACGATACTCAAAATATTATTTTTGTCGCAGGTAATTTCGTAACTCATAGACGCCGACGCGGAGGGATTGGGTTCACGCACGGTAGAGAAAAATTCCTTGATTTCTTCGCGAATTTTTTCATTGATTCTGTTTTCAATGATTCTGTCCGAAATTTTCACTTCAGGATAAACAAATTTAAAGTCGCCGTTGTAATTTTTCTCTTGAATTTGAGTTGCATCGCAAATATTAGGCAGAATCATAAGCGCCAAAATTAATGTACAAAAAATTTTTCTTAGCATAAATAACACCTCAGTACCGGTTTAGAATTTTAAGCTTAAAGCTAATTTTTAATGCTTTATTCTCGTTCAACTTCATGATCGCTGTCATAAATATATTTTCGCGCAACTTCAATGACTTTCGGTTTAAGCTCGCCCATATGGGAATTTTTAACCTGCGCACCGGCAACACTTTGATGACCGCCGCCGCCGAATTGTTCCATAATTACTTGAACATTTAAAATGCCGGTTGAACGTGCACTTATGCCGATAACGTCATTTTTCATTTGGAACAAAACAATAGTCATACGCACATTTTCAATAGTTAAAAGCATATCCGCCGCCTGTCCTGCAATGGCCTGCGTGTGAGGAATTAATTTATCAATAGACGAAACAATTAAACCGCCTTCAAAATATTCAGATTGCGATAAGGCATTTGAAAGCGCAACTGTTGTTTCATAATCTTTCATGAAAAGTTCACGCACAACTACGGGATCTGCGCCTTTACGTCTCAAATAAGCCGCCGCGTCAAAAGTCCTTATGCCTGTTTGTACCGCAAAGCTCTTTGTGTCTACGACAATGCCGGAATAAAGCGCAGTTGCAGGAAGTTTTCCAACAATGATTTTTTCATCAAAGTACATTAAAAGTTCCGTTACCAATTCTGACGCTGAACTTGCGGAAGGCTCATGGTAGAAGAGAAGAGGATTTTTTATCGACACATCGCTTTTTCTATGGTGATCTATCACGATAACTCTTTCAATGCGCTCCAACAAAATCGGTGCAGCGACAAGATACGGTACATGAGTATCGACTACTATTAAAAGCGGATTGATTGAAACGGGGACAATCACGTCAGAGACATTTGTAAATAAGTTTTTATAAGTTTCCGATTTATCCTTTTCAAATTGATTAAGCATCTTGTCGATGCTGTCAAGAGAATCACTTAAAATTACATGGACATTTTTTTTCAAGTGCATAGCCATAACCGCAATGCCGCAAGCCGCACCGAATGCGTCAAAATCTTCACGAACATGCCCCATAATAAAAATTTCGTCCGACGCCTCCATGTGTTCGCGAATTGAATTAGCCGTGACACGCGCGCGTACGCGATTATGTTTTTCTACAGCCTTAGCCCTGCCGCCGAAATATTGAACTTTGCCGTCAAGAGATATCGCAACTTGATCTCCTCCGCGTGCAAGTGCCGCATTTAATCTTTCCTGCGCCTGTACGCCCAGTTCCGCCATAGATTGTACGTTAGACCTTTTTTCGGCAACGGAAACGCCGATTGACAGCGTTACGGGTATACCGTTTTTGCTGATTAACTGCCGCATTTGATCCAGTATGCCGAATTTTTCTTCAATCGCTTTATCCAATGCGTACTGTTGCAAGACAACTACAAATAAATCATTTGAAACGCGTTGCATAAATCCTGCCAAAGACTCCATCCATTTTTCAAGCGTCTCACTGACTGAAAGCATTAAGGCGTTTTTTTCGGATTCGTTAAGTCCGTGCATAATTTCATCGTAGTTATCGACCTGCACATACATTAAAACCGTGCGACTTTGTTGATATTCAATTTTCAAATTTTCATGGTTGGTGACTTCTTGCACAAAAAGCACCATTAATTGTGGATATTCGGCTTTAAGAAGCATTTGGCGATAACGAACTTTGAAATAGCGAACAATGGTAATTTCTTCGCCGGTATCTGTATGGTCTTGGCGTATGACTTTTGTAATGTAACTGCCGGCTTTGAGGTTGCCGCGTTCACTTTCCGGCAAAGGCTCAAGCACCTCGTCATGCAAAATGCCTTCCCAAAATTCATTTAACTCCATGCCTTGTTCCGGCTTTTTATCGGAATAATCTTCAGTAATTTCGTTGCACCACTCCAAGCGTCCATATTCATCAATTACCATCATGGATTGGGGAATATTTTTTGTTGCATATTGCATCATTTCATTGCCGCTACCGATTACGTTTTCGCAGTACTCAATGAATTTGGCGCGTCTGTGTCTGTAGCGTTCAATGGAAAAAATCAGCAGAAGTACCCATACCAAAAAAGCCGCCATTGCCACGTAGCGATTGTAATACGAAAACGCCAGTACCATGAATAATGTACTGCCTAAGTGAATAACTGTATCTATCCAAGCCGACAAATTTCTCGGCACCAAGTTCACCTCATTTTAGGATTAGTGAGTAGTTAGTAGTAAGTAGTTAGTAGTGACTACTTACTACTTACTACTTACTAATAACTAATGCGAAGACTTTTTAAAGCGTCCGCCTACAATGTCATGCACCGCATTAACCGTAACAAATGCATGCTCATCCATTGCAAGCACTATGTCTTTAACCTTCGTGACTTCCAATCGGTTTACAACGCAATACAAAATTTCTTTCGGCAACTTAGTATAGCCGCCCTGTCCATGCAAAATCGTGACGCCGCGTCCGAGTTGCGCATTTAATTCGTCCGTAACCTCAATAGGAAGTTGCGTGACAATCATAACAGCATATGTTTCATCAAGACCCTTTGTCACGACATCAATCATTTTCGCAATGACAAAGTACGCGACCAATGAATACATTGACTGATCCCAGCCGAAAAGAAATCCCGCGCCGCCAAGTATGAAAAGGTTAATGAACATGACAATTTCACCGACTGAAAACGGC
>CAJOKY010000074.1 GCA_905235425.1 uncultured Selenomonadaceae bacterium | reverse complement strand
GTAACGCTGATAAGGTGTGATACTGATATTTATCGAAAATTCTTAGAAGAAATGCCGCCGTCCGGCAAAAACGACGATGAAGATTTGGAAATCCCTGAAATGTTGGCAAGGGAACTTTGCAAACAGGCAGGAGTTGAATATCCTTGAGTGCGTGGGGAGGTAAGCGCGAAGGCGCAGGACGCCGCGTTGGTTGGCGAAAAGAAAACCCCTGTCAAAGAAAATCTCACTCGGTTGCCGCATTTGATGACGAATGGGAATTGATTAACCGTTTTGCGAAGTTGGTTAAGTACGGGTGCACCAAAGATTTATGCGAAAAGTGCTTGGCTGAACTTGAAAAAGAAATTAATGAATAAATATTTTTGGACGCTACGGCGTCTTTTTTATTGGAGGTGATAACGTGACAGATACAGAGGTTTTTAGTTTAGGTACGGTTGGAATGCTCTGTACGCGGCAGGGCTTAAATGTTTTGTCGGCGGGATTAGCCGGTGAGCGCATTGTATTTACCAAAGCGGCAATAGGTGACGGCATTTTGGATGTCACGAGCGATAACGAATACAGAAACGCCGTTTTGAATTTAACCGAAATGAAAAATTGGCGAATGGATTTGCCGATTGTCGAAAATGTCAATCAGGGCAACGGGTTTATGCTCCTGCATATGATTAAAAATAACGCCGAATTGCCGGAAGGTTTTTTTGCACGCGAGCAAGCGATATTTGCGATAGACCAATCTACCGGCGCGGAGATTTTGTACGCGTACCGAAACAGCGGCGACAATTCAAGCTTTATTCCTTCCAACACGGGACCCGTTTCAAAGACGATTGATTTAGGCGTTGTCACGGTGATTCAAAATGCGCAGAATGTTGAGGCTATCCTTGACCAGTCTTTCGCGTACGTGGCTATGGCTAATTTCAAGTCACACGTCGACAGCGCACACCCGCATTTGAACACGCCGAATCATTACGGCAATGTGTCAGCGACAAATGCATTTTGGGTGACGAATCAAGACAATCACCTTTATCAAATGTCGGTAGAAAATGCAAGGCAGATGATTTTAGGCGATGCGGCGGCGTTAATCCCGTCATTAGGCAAAACTGTTACCGATAATCAAGCTAAAATTGACGAGCTGAAAATTATCACGGACGCCAAAAACGAACTCGGCTTAGACGCAAATATGATGATTGTTGAAGATTTTAACCCCGCGACGGAGATTGATAATTTCAAAGTCAAGGTTTTATCTTGTGCGCAAAATGGAAAAATTATCGGTGTTGCGACGGACGAAGGCATAATCTGCGGGCAGTTTTACCGAATATCGGACGGCAATAATCAAGAATTGGTGCAGGTTATCGGCGCGGTGTATTCGACAGATTATTTTCACGTCGAATTGGCGGAGCGGTTGACGTATGCTTACAACACAAGTACGGTATATCTTTATCGTACGACGGCTTTTAAAAATGTCGAAACGGTAGATAAAAAATTTATCAGTTGGACACCCGCCGCGTCGTTCAAAGGCATTTCCGCGAATATCGAAAGGGTGAAATTTTTGAACACGAGTAAGAAAAATCGCGCGGCTTTGCAGATTCAAGGTGAAGGTTTTGTCACGAAGGACGGCTATTTTACCCTGACAAATGACGAGGGAACTTTCACCTACACGGAAGGCGGCGACGAAAATCAAGAATGGATAACCGAAGCCGATATGGACGAATTATTTTCAAAGTTCGGCGGCTACGACGCAAGTCAGGAATGGGTCAGCGACGCCGACATTGACAATTTATTTTCGAGGTTTAAATAATGCAAAAAGTACCGTTAAAATATCGTGCTAAAGTGGCTCATAAATACAATGATGAAATGGTAGAAGGGAGTTTGTTATTGCGCACTTACGCGCCTTTTATTTACGGCGAAAAATTTTGCGTCAAGGTAGACCCCGCGACACTTCAAAAATTGGCGGGCTATGATAAAGACGGCAACGAAATTTACAAGACTTACAGATTGAAACGCGTCCAAATTGAGGGTGGGCTTTATGAATATTCCTTATAAATTTAGAGGCTTAGATATTACAGGATTTTGGCGTTACGGCGATTTATTTCAAGATAAAGTTTGCGTTATCATTGATGAAAAATCGGCGTATTTAATAGAGCCGTCAAGCATTTCTCAGCTGATTGGCTATGATTCGGACGGTAAAGAAATTTACGAAGGAGACAGCGTAACCGATTTTAAAGGCGATATTTGGCAGAATTTGCAGAGTTATTCGGACGTTGACGACGCCGAAAAGGTTAAGGCGCTGAAATTGAAGGTGGTCGGTGACAATGGCATTTGATGTAGCGGAAATTAGAGGGTATGGTTACGGCGAACTCGGCAATGTGGAAATTGCGGAAGGTGTAGTCGACAATATCAATTCCTACGCGCGAATTGTCAAGATTGACGAGCTTAATGACGACAAAATAGCGATTGATTCGGACACTGCATTTATCGGCAAGTACGAAGATTTTAGCGCGGGCAATGACGTTTTGATACACGTTTCAGCGGCGGCGTCCGAAACAAAATTTTTGGGCAGATATATGGTTGCGAAAATTCTTTTGGCGCAAAACGGCTTAATCACTCTGTCAAAAAATATCACCGAATTAATATCCCGCGAGCAGTTTGAATTTTATAATTTGCAGATTGTCACGATAGCCAATTTCAAAAACTTAACGATTAAAGCAGGCGCTGAAATAATGCCGCCTCTGTTCAATATTCATAAACTGTACGGCGGGATTTTGGCGATTAGGTGCTACGACAGCTTGAATTTTGAAGGCGGTCACATTGATTTAGCGGAAAATGGCATACCCTCTAACGCTAAGCACCTATTCAGACCGTTGACCGAGCAGGAAACGGCGGCGAACGGTGAAAGTGACTTTGCTAAATTCAGCGGGCGGGAAAATTTCATTACCGCTACGAGACTTCTTTTAAATGCAGGTGACGGAGCGGCATTGATTGCGGCTAAAAATATTTACGGCAATGCTGATTCGCGAATCGGCAACCCCAAAACGCACGGTGCGCATTTCTGCAGAGGCGCGGCTAATTCAGCGGGCGTCAAACCTGCAAATATTACAAATATCGGCGGCAGTACGATTTTGATAGCCGCTGAAAATATTTACAATTTTGATGAGAAGATGATTGCCAAATACCGCAATGCACCTACTAAAGAAAGTGAAATTGGCAAGGGACTTTGCAGGTGCTATATCGCGTCCAATACGCCGCTCCGCAATGACGAGGGGCTATACGCTTATGACGTTTTGCATATGCCTTCGCGTCTTGAAGGTTTAAACGTCAAGGACTTTGGCAACGGGAATTTCGGCGATATCGTCAATCCTACGAAGGCGATTAACAATTACGCGCGCGTCACGGCGATTAATCAAGGCGGTTGCAGACTTACTATTTCTGATGAAACGGTAAACGGCTTGACGCCGATTGACGAAGGTACGCTGATTATTATGCAGGTCATTCAGAAAAATAGTTTGCACGTACAAAATGCAGGCGATATCACGTTGGCAAAGGTAATGTCACGCGGTGAAAATTACGTCGTGACTGACTACCCCGCACCTGCCGTAAATCTTGCCGAATATGCAATGCAGATTATTTCTGTACCGCAATTTACAAACTTCACTCTTAGTACAAATTACACGGGTACGCCTAAGTTTGACGGCAAGGTTGGCGGTGTATTGGCGCTTGCAGTCAGAAATATGTGCGATATTTCCGAAGGTAAATTGAACGTCGAAAATAAAGGCGGTGCACCGGCATACGGCAAGGCAGGACTTGAATTTATCGGTAATGCTCAGAACTGTAAAAAGTTGCCTTTAGGTGAAGGGCACGGCAGTGTTTTCATTCTTGCCCGCACTTTAAAATTAAGTGCAAATTCACGCGTAGGTGCTACGTACAGCGGCGACGGTACGGGCGATAGATTAGGCGGCAGTAATGCGACAAGTACGAACTTAGGCGGTGGTTACAGTGGCGCGTACGACGAAGAAGGAACAGGCTCTGCAGGCGGTTATTCAGGCGGTGGAAGTCATCCGGCAGAAAGCCGAAAAGGCGGACTCGGAGGCTCCGGCGCAAATGGTGGAACTTCCACTAACTACCGCGAATTTGAAAACTTCGCAGTGTCGGGCGGTTACGGTTCAAACGGCAAATTAGGCGGTCTGCAAGGTGCTCATATTTTCGCTATTACTGATAAAATTGAAAATTTCAGTCAAGCTTGCTTTTCAACGGGCGGCTCAGGTGCGATAAACGGTGCGGCAGGTTACGGCGGCGGTGCATCTGATATTACGGACGGCGGAAGTAGCGGTTGGTGCTTTATTTTTTGCAATTATTCTTAATCTGAAAAGCGCGGAACTCGACACGCGCCGTTTTTCGGATATCAAAGGGGGAATTTGTTATGGCTACAACAAAACTAAATTTTCAAACTGTTGACGAAAATTTAAAAGCCTCTTCAAAAACTTTCGGCTATGTCAACCCAAACGCCACTGATTATACGCTGAAAAGTCTTGTAACCGGCGCTTATGCGTTGTCAAATAACAGCGTACGCAATATATACCGCGTCGATACACGCGATATTTCAAATGCACAGGAAGAATCTACACCCGTTATAAGCGGAAAATCATTAAATTTTGCAAGCACGAGCGATTTCTTTTCTACCAACAGTGCAACGTTTAAATCCTTCCTCCAAAGTGCATTAGCCGCTGATTCAGCTAACGGCAACTCGGGTGATAACTCTGCGTTGGAGTTACTTTTTGGCGTTAATGACTTCGACAAAGTTGCCAATATCAATATCACTTACGGCGAATTAATCGCACTGTCAACCGGCGATACCGCAACTATTCACGATATCGTCACTCTGATAAACAGCAAACTTGCTGAATTGGAAGACGAAGATGAACAAGTTGGTGTTACGGCGACATTTAGCAACGGCGCTTTGTCATTTACGGCAGATGTAGACCAAATTTCGGCTGAAATTCAGGCAGGTGTAGGTGCAACCGGCACCTACATTTTACAATCACTTTACGATAACGCCTCTGATACAAGCGGATTTGAAATTGACGAATACAGCTTTAATTGGGCGCTTGAAACAGAATAACAACAGGCGCGGAACTCGACACGCGCCGTTTTTCAGACAGAAAGGGGAATTTTTTATGTTTGATATTCAACTTTTCGCGGAAAGCTGGGCGGCTAATCCCGTTGCAAACGTCAAATTCAAGGTGTGCTTGAATGCCGACGGTCACATTGCGAAAGACGGTGAAACGCCCACTGACCAAAAGGAATTCACGATGAAAGGCTTTACTGCGTCCGGTACGCCCGCTCAGGCAAATGCCGTGCTTGACAAAGTCATTGGCGACATTGCAGGCGGCAGTTATATCAGCAATTCAAAGGTTATTACCTTTACGCAAGGCGTAGTAGGCGAGCCGGATTGATTTTAGGAGGTGGCAAAAATGGCTTACAAAACTGAACTTAATTTGACTTTCGGTTACGAAGATGAAACGACGCGCAAATTCAGCGTGGGACCGTACCCTGAAATTAGTACCAGCGAGGCAAGCGTGATTAAAGCGGCGATTAAAAATTTCAATGCCAACGACGTTGACGATATCGCAGGCTTGATTCTTTCGGACGCGGGCGCCTCTTGTACGGGCATTGTAGCTGCAGGAATGACTATGACTGATTCGCGCGAAATTAATCTCAATGACGAGTAAGGAGGCGTGAATAATGGCGGTAAACACTTCACTTAAAATCTATTCTCGTGACGAAAATTTAAATGCTCTGCAAAAAACGGTCGGCAACATTAACCCTGATGCGGCAGATTACGTCTTGAAAAATTTCGCGGTAGGGCTTATGGAGCTGTCTCAAAACTCTTACTCAAAAGTCGAGCGCATCGACACGAAAGATATCACGAATGCGACGCAGGCTTAATCGGAGGTGAAAGAAATGTTTGATATTCAACTTTTTGCTGACACTGTTATCAGTTCAAGTACGGGCAGTTTGGTTGTCGAATTTTATGACGGCGATAATCGCACTTTGCCGGTCGATAACCCGCGCGACGATTTGACGGCGGCAGAAATTAACGCCTTTGTCGAAACGCTTAAAATCAATCAGCCGATTATCGGTGACAAAACCGGCGCTTCCGTTGTCGGCGCGTCTAAATTCACCATTACCGACAAGGTAGAGGTAAAATTCGATTTGTCAGAGTAAAATTTGTTTAAATATGGCTTAAATTAAATAAATGTCTGAAAGCGGCGCGTGTCGAGTTTTGCGCTTAATGCGGGGGAAAATATAACATTCCCCCTTATTTTTTTTAAAATTTTTGAGGTGAAAGTTATGACAAAAGACAATGCAATTAAACTTTTAAACGAAAATCTGGAATTTAAAAGCGTCGTGATAAAAATTATCGAAGAATTGGACGGCGTCAGTGTCAGTGACTGCAAAAAGATTTTGGACGCGGTTAATTGTTTCGTGGTTGAAAATACGCTGATTGACGCCGAAACCACGAAGTCTTTGCTTGCTGAAGGTGATTCGGATGAATAAATATATCTCAAATGCCGTTTATGAAATGTTGGAAGTTTTAGACGGTATGTCTCATGACGAATGCAACGAGGTTATTGGTGAAATTTATCGCGCGATGCAGGACATTGAAAATTTTAATAATGACTGTTTCGACGTGACTTTGTACACGTACAAAAATAGCGGTGATACAAATGCTTGAAAGAAATACAATGCAACGCGGCTCTGATACATTTAAATTCAGACGTCGTGCGCTTTTGAAAACTACAGAACCGCTTGATTTGACGGGCGAAACGCAGGTTAGCGGCTTTTTGGTTTACGGTGCCGAGCCTGCCGGTACTAATCGCCGCGTCATTTTTGAAGTGGACGGCGAACTTTTTTACTTCACAAATGAAGGCTTGACCAAATATCCTTCGTACGGCGAAATTGACGATATTCTGGAATACGGCAACACTGCGGCGGAATTGTTGGCGGTTCAGGGCATTGCCAAATGGCTTAATAAAAAGGTTTATCCGATTATCGCACTTGACGCTCCGCGTGATTCGGTGGTTATGCCAAAAATGAAAATCGGTCTGAAGGTCAATTGTTTCAACGATGAATACACGAGAGACCAGTTTTCGCCGATTTTTGAACTTAAACATACCGATAACCCCGCTAGAATTGTCACAGCGTCGTTTAATAAAGCCAATAACGGCTACGCGAAATCGGACGTCGTGATTAGACTTCGTGACAAATTCGGTGATTGGGGTGATTGGCTTGAAATGGCAAATGCGGCGGGGCAGGAGGCAGAGGCGGTTCAATTCAAGGCGATTTACACCTTGACCGCGCTTGACGGTACCGACGAGGCTAAGGTTTTTGACTGCAACGTTGCTTATGTCACGGACGCCTATAATTTGTCAGGTGATACACTTGAAATTTACACCCTTCCGCAGACGTACTATCAAGACTTGGGAACGTGTTACGCGATGATTAAGCACACGGAGCTTTTAGACGCCAATATTAAGGCTTATATCAAGTACGCGACACTTCCTGCGCAACGCAAAAATATTATGATTGGACGCGGCAATGGAGCGATTGAAACGTACTATTTGGGCATTAACGGCGGTATTGACCCGCGTATTAACCAAAATACCCTTCATTTGACGGCTAACGGCAGGACTATCACCGATTTTTACTATAATACGCAGACGGCGACGGTAGATTTAAAGGCTGATTCAGGTGCGGAAATACGCGCGTCTTACGAGTATGACGTTGACGCTGAAAATTGGGTAGAAATGGCAGGCGAATTATCACAACCTTACGGTGACGCCGGACTTTTTATGTCAAGGTTTATTCACCGTTTGACTGATTCGATTGACAAAAGAATCAGCGCCGTTAAGTTTGAATTGACGCGGCAAAGCGGTACGTCGTACGAAGAAATTATCGCGACTTCGACGGGCAAAACCTTGACGTTTACACTTCCGCACCGTGCTAAAAAAGAAAGCATTTATTGCACCGGTAATTGGGATTACGACGAGGAAACGCAGATTTTGACTGTGACAGGTGCGCCGGACGAAGTTATTTATTTGTCGTACGATTGGACGGGCATTTTCCCGCGCATTGACAACGTGGCGGTCGGGTGGACGCCTGCAACTTAAGGGGTGAAAAAATGGGTGTATCTTACAATGTTCCTTTACGTGAAGAGCAGATTTTTGAGAAGGCAAAAGGCGACATTGACAGGCAAAATTTAGCGACATTAACTTCCGCTATTCATACCGAATCAGAAAATCGGCAGAATGCAGATGCAAATTTGCAAGCCAATATTTCCGCATTAGGTACCGCCTTGTCGGACGAAGTAACCTTACGCGCCAATGATGATTATCTGTTAAAACAGGAGTATACGGCTAAAATCACGCAGGAGGCAATGACTAGGCAGGAAGATGATGCGGCTTTACGCACTTCGATTAGCACTGAAGTTTTAACGCGAAACACGCAAACAGAATCTTTAGGCTCGGCATTGCAAAATGAAGTCACAGCACGCACCAATGCCGATAATGCGCTTAAAAGCGAATTAAACGCCAATCTGTCAAACGAGGCGGCTTTACGCGCGTCCGAAGATAATAAATTAAATGCCAAAATCGACGCGGTGATTCAGTCAATTCCCGAGCAACAAACTCTGAATATCAAAGAGTTTACGCCGTCATCGGCAACGCAAGACGGCGCGGCGGGATTGGTTCCGGCGCCTCCGAAAAGTACGCAGAAACAACTTTTGACGAATCAAGGCTGGGAAGAATTATCGTCTACCGATATTTTTATCGGCGCCGTACCTTCTCAAAGTGGACAGCCTTCATATACCGGCAGCGTCATTTACCCGCAATGGCTGAATTACGACGAGCAAAAATTAACTATTGCAGGGCAATTTTCAGGTACAAATGTCGGTACATACACAGTGACATTTACGCCGCGAGGCTTGTATTGTTGGAACGACGGTACAAGAAATGCTCGTACGGTGACGTGGCAGATTTACAAGGCTACTGTACCTGTTCCTACCGCCGCAATTACCAGCTACGAATTCACAGGCAATAATGTTACTTTGTCGGTGACAAATTTTGATTCGTCCAAAATGACGCAGGCGGGAACTGTTACGGCTAAAAATGCGGGAAGTTACACTGCTACTTACAAGCTGAATGACACTGCGAATTACACTTGGTCGGACGGTTCAACGGCTGATAAAAATATCACGTGGAATATTACCGCGAAAAAGCTCGCTAAACCGTACGCGTCAAATACACAGCTGAATTACACGGGTGCGGCTGTCACTTTGTCGGTCTCCAATGTCGATTTAACCTATATGAATAAAGCAGGCAGTGACACAGCGACGGCGGCGGGTACCTACAGTGTAACTTACACTTTGAAA
>CAJOKY010000073.1 GCA_905235425.1 uncultured Selenomonadaceae bacterium | reverse complement strand
GCTGGCTTATAACTGGTTCGACATAAGATCAAAAGTACCAATGTCAATTATGGTACAAGACCCCAAAAATCCCAAATTCCCAATCGGCATAACGGAACTTTGGCACGGTCCGACGTACGCCTTCAAAGATGTGGCATTGCAACTTTTACCGCGCCTTATGTCATTGGCACTGAAAAAGACAGGCGAAACGAAGGAAATTTTAATTTTGGTGGCAACGTCCGGCGACACGGGCAAGGCGGCATTGGCGGGATTTGCCGACGTACCGCAGACAAAAATAATGGTGTTTTATCCCAATGGCGGCGTGAGTAAAATTCAGCGCCTGCAAATGGTAACACAGACAGGCGGCAACGTTAATGTCACGGCGGTAAACGGCAATTTTGACGATACTCAAACCGGCGTTAAAAATATTTTCAGTGATGAAAAAATTCGTGAACAACTTGCCGCGTCCAATATCAAATTGAGTTCTGCCAATTCCATAAATTGGGGAAGGCTTGTACCGCAGATTGTCTACTACTTCACGTCCTACGCTGATTTTATTCGTACTAAACAACTCAAACTCGGCGAACAGGTGAATATCGTCGTACCGACGGGAAATTTCGGCAATATTCTTGCCGCGTACTACGCAAAACGCATGGGCTTGCCGGTTAAACGTATTATCTGCGCGTCAAATGAAAATAATGTTTTGACGGAATTTTTTAAGACCGGCGTTTACAATCGCAACCGCGAATTTCATAAGACAATTTCGCCGTCAATGGACATTTTAATTTCAAGTAACCTTGAACGCCTTCTCTACCATGAATCGGGCTACACCGACACTGTTAAGCGCTTTATGACGCAACTCAATGAAACCGGCAAGTACAAAATTGATACGCCGCTGAAAAAGAAGTTGGATAAAATTTTCTATGCCGATTTTGCGACGGAAGATGAAACGTCCCATATGATTAAGGAAATGTACGATCACTTTAAATATCTTGTCGATCCGCATACTGCCGTAGCTCTGAAAGTTTTGAGCAATTACCGCCACGATACGCGCGATATGACGCCGGTTATAGTTGCGTCGACTGCCAGCCCGTTTAAATTTACTGCGGCAGTTTTAAAAGCGCTTGAACAGCCTACAGAAGGCATGGACGACCTTAAGCAACTTGATACACTTGCGCTTGTCACGAATTGGCGTATACCGAAAAATTTGGAAAGACTTTCCGGCGCGAAGATTTTACATACCGACGTTTGCAACAAAGACGAAATGGCGGAGCGCGTATTAAAATTTGCGGCGAAATGATGAAAATAAAAATTGGAACTCGCGGCAGTAAATTGGCATTGTGGCAGGCGAATTTTATTGCGGCTGAAATTGCAAAAAATAATCCCGCGCTTGAAGTGGAACTCGTAAAGGTTCAAACGCAGGGCGATAAAATTTTGGATACGCCGCTTGCAAAAATCGGCGGTAAAGGTCTCTTCACAAAGGAATTGGAACGCCGCCTTGCCGCGCAAGAAATTGATATCGCGGTACACAGCTTGAAGGATATGCCGGGCGAAATTTCTTTTGAATTTAAAATTGCCGCGATAACGCGTCGCGACAATCCATTTGACGCCTTTGTAAGCAACCGCTTTAAAACCTTCGCTGAACTGCCTTCAAACGCCGTTATAGGCACGTCAAGCCTTCGCAGAGCCGCGCAGATTTTAATATTGCGTCCCGACCTTCAAATAAAAAATTTACGCGGCAATGTCGATACGCGCCTAAAAAAGCTTGACGCGAGAGATTTTGACGCTGTGATATTGGCGGCGGCAGGGCTTGAACGTCTAGGCTACGGTTCGCGAATAAATGAAATTTTAACGCAGATAATTCCTGCGGCGGGACAAGGTGCGCTCGCTGTAGAGATTCGCGCAGATGACATTCAAACTTATGACGCCGTGAAATTTTTAAATGACGCCGAAACCTGCGCGGCTGTAAAAGTGGAGCGTGACTTTTTGCGGACGGTACAAGGCAGCTGTCAAATTCCGGTAGGCGTCTTCGCAAGGGTTGAAGGCGATAAAATTTCTGTACGCGCAGTTATCGCGTCGCTTGACGGTAAAAAATTTGTAAAAGATTCTGCCGTAACCGCGCTGAAAAATATTGATGAGTTCGGTAAAAATTTTGCGCTGAAACTTTTAAATGACGGCGGGCGGGAGATTTTAAACGCGCTTACCGAATTAGGCTGAAGGGGTGGTAATATTGCCTATAAAAATTCCGAATAACTTACCGGCAACAAACATTTTGGAAGGCGAAAACATTTTCGTAATGGACGCGGACAGAGCGTATACGCAGGATATTCGCCCGCTGAAAATTTTAATTTTGAATTTAATGCCGGTAAAATCGGTGACTGAAACGCAACTTTTAAGACTGCTGGGAAATACGCCGTTGCAGGTTGAGGTTGATTTTATTTACACGGCAAGCTACACTCCTACGCATACGTCGAAAGATTATCTCACGGAATTTTACGGCACATTTAAAGACGTTAAGAAAAAAAAATATGACGGCTTTATAATCACGGGTGCGCCGGTAGAATTTTTAGATTTTGAAGACGTTGCCTATTGGGATGAGCTTTGCGAAATTTTGGAATGGAGCAAGAAAAATGTTTGCTCGACATTCCATATTTGCTGGGGTGCGCAGGCGGGTCTTTATTATCATTACGACATACCGAAGTACAGCCTTGACGAAAAAATTTCCGGTGTTTATCTGCATAAATTGTGTGTACGCCATGAAAAACTTTTACGCGGCTTTGATGACGAATTTTTTGTACCGCATTCACGCTATACCGGCACGCGGCGCGAAGATATTGAAAAAGTTCCCGCGCTTACGATTTTAGCCGAGTCTGATGAAGTTGGAATTTATGCCATTGCAAATTTGGAAAAGCGCCAATTTTTTATCACGGGGCACGCTGAATACGATCCCTACACGCTTAAAAATGAGTATGAGCGCGATTTAAAGGCGGGGCTTAATCCGCACGTACCGAAAAATTATTTTCCGAATGATGATCCTGCCAATGAGCCGGCTGTAAAGTGGCGGTCGGTGGCGCACTTGCTTTTTGCGAATTGGCTTAATTATTATGTATATCAAGAGACGCCATACGAAATTGATTCGATAGGGTGAATAGTTAGTAGTGAGTAGTGAGATAGTGAGTAGTGAGATAGTGAGTAGTTAGTAGTTGAAAAATACTACTTACTATTCACTACTTACTACTTACTAACAAGGAGTGATTCTTTGAAAAAATTTTTTATCGGACTATTAACGGCGCTGATTTTTACTTCAACCGCCATAACCTCTGCAAAAGAAGTTTCTGTACCGGAAGATATTTATACTTGGGTTCAGTCAACTGCACGCGGCAATTACTTTTTCAATCACCAACAAATGAATTACGGCGTAAATGTTGACGGCACGATTGACCTTTACACGCTAAATGTACCGACAATTTGCACCTATGACGACGTTCAAATTCAAGACGTGGTACAAAAACGCCGCTGGAAAATGCAATCGCTTGAAGGCTACGATATTTTGGCGGGACGCGCAGATTATTTGAAATTTGATTTCCGTAACGGCACTGTTCAAATTGTGCGCCGCGTTGACCTTGACAATACTTTTACCGAATTGGACAGCGATTTTTCAGGCGAACCGATTAAACTTGCCGACATACCGCGTACAAGTGTTGCCTGCCGCCTTTATCGCACCATTTTAATTTGGGCGCGATTCAACACCGACGTTTTAATTGACCGCTCGGACGGCAAACTTAGCCGACGTGACACACAGCTTAATCCAAAAGATTATCCCATAAACAAAATTACTTTGCCCGGCGACGTACCGCCGGAAGAGTTGGAAGAAAATAAAGTCGTCAAGCCGGAAACTACAGACAGAACTCAAAGACGCGTACAGGACAGACGTTATACCAATACGCGCAATCGGAATTCACAAAGAAATTAAAACTTTTAAAATTACGCAGAAAGTGAGGAAAATTTTATGAGTGAAATAGTTTTACATTACACACGCGCAGGACACGTAGAAAATATTCATCGCGGCGACGTTGCGGC
Source organism: uncultured Selenomonadaceae bacterium (assembly GCA_905235425.1). Lineage (GTDB taxonomy): Bacteria > Bacillota > Negativicutes > Selenomonadales > Selenomonadaceae > Quinella. The sequence continues at coordinate 5,374 of CAJOKY010000073.1, read as the reverse complement.
GGTAAACTGCGCGGGAGACGTTGTATCGGCGGTAGGAAATGCTCACCTGCCAATGTTTTGGCGCAGTGCCGCTAAACCTTTTCAAGCTCTGCCCTTCGTAAAAAACGGCGGCATTGAAAAATATGGTATTACCGAAGAGGAATTAGCTGTGCTGGTATCGTCACACAGCGGCGAAGAAAATCACGTGGCATTGGTACGCGGCATTTTGGCTAAATTAGGTTTGGACGAATCAGTTTTGGACTGCGGCGTATTGCGTCCGGTAAACAGTAAAGCGTACAAAAAATTATTGATATCCGGTGAACCTATCCTTGCCGTACACAATCAATGCTCCGGCAAACATTCGCAGATAATCGCGCTTGCAATGATGCTCGGCGTACCGTATGAAGGCTACACTAAGCCGGAACACGAGGCGCAGAAATTAATTTTTAAGCACGTTGCAATGGCGTCAAAAATGCCGGAAGATAAATTGGAAATTGGAATTGACGGCTGTGGCGTACCGGTATTTTACCTGCCGCTTTTCAATATGGCTCTTGCCTACGCACGGCTGTCTACGCCGAATAAGGGCGGTTGGGGCGATTATGAAGTTGCCGCTACAAGGATTCGTGACGCAATGAGTAAATATCCGCAGGTTGTTTCAGGTACAGGCAGAATTGATTTAGCGGTATCAGAAATTACGAAAGGCAGAATCATTGCGAAGATTGGCTCGGACGCGGTTTATTGTCTTGCAGTGAAGGACGGGGATTTAGGCATTGCGTTTAAGATTGAGGACGGAAGTTTTGCCGCCGTTACGCCAATGGTTATTGCTGTGTTGAAACATCTTGACTTGCTGACTAAAGACGAGGCGGCAGAGTTGGATAAAAAATTCCCGCCGGTACTTAAAAATCATCGCGGCGACGTTATCGGCACGATTGAAACGGTATTTTAGTAAGTAGTGAGTAGTTAATAGTGAGTAGTATAAAAGCTCTTCACTAACTACTACTAACTACTGACTACTGACTACTCACTAATAAAAAAACAGTATTTTAGTAAGTAGTGAGTAGTTAATAGTAAGTAGTATTTTCTACTACTCACTACTCACTAACTACTACTCACTAATAAGGTTGCGATTAACTTGAAACGAAAAATTATTGATATGCTGAAAAGTGCGTCGAACAGATTTATTTCCGGTGAAGAAATTGCCGACAAACTCAGCGTTACGCGCACTTCTATTTGGAAAAATATTCAGACGCTGAAAAAATTGGGCTACGATATTGAAAGTCGCGGTAAATTAGGCTACAAGCTGAATCAAGTTGCCGATATACTTTTGCCTGCCGCCGTACAGTCGGGACTTAACACAAAAATTATCGCTGGTGAAAATCGTATGGTTCATAAATTTTCTGTTGACTCGACAAATAAGCTTGCAAAGAAGTTAGCGTACGAAGGCGCGGCGGACGGTACGGTTATTGTTGCTGAAGAGCAGACCGGCGGCAAAGGGCGGCTTGAAAGAAATTTTTTCTCGCCGAAAGGTAAATCGATTTTATTTTCGCTGATACTTCGTCCCAAATGTTTGCCGAAAGATGCGCCGAAATTTACGCTTATGGCGGCGGTTGCCGTTGCCAATGCCATGACGCGTTTCAACCTTCCCGCGCAGATTAAATGGCCCAATGACTTGATGTTTGACGGTCGAAAAGTTGTCGGCATTTTAACAGAAATGAGCGCGCAGATTGAAAAGGTGAATTACATAATCGTCGGCATCGGCATTAACGTCAACATTGCGCCGGAAGATTTTCCGCCTGACATAAAAAAAATTGCCGCGTCACTTGCTGAAATGAACGGCGGCGAAATTTCGCGTGTAGATTTTTTCCGCGCGGTTTTGGAAGAATTTGACAAGCTCTATATTGACGTGAACGCGGAGGGTTTTGAAAAAATTTTTATGCAGTGGCGAAAGTTCAATATCACGCTCGGAAAAAATATCAAAGTTCTTTCTGCAGATACCGGCGAAAGTTTTAACGGCGTCGCTGTGGATATTGATTCGGACGGCGCGCTTGTGGTTGATACTGAAAAAGGCAGACAGACGCTTTATGCGGGCGATGTGTCAATCAGAAATTGTTAAGGTTTTAGTATCTGCAACCTGTTCAGAATCTGCGCGATCTTTTTCAGAGCCTTCATCGGAATTTTGGCTTACGGCTTTTTCAAATTTTTTATGCAAATTCTCCTGCACGAAAGACGCCGCCTCAATTATGGTAACGTCCCTTGTCGTCATGCCGGAAGTCTGCATAAACACGGGCATACCGTTTAAATCGTAGACAAATTCATAAAGCATTACATTATGCTCATCTTCCTTTGAATCGCGAACCCTTTCACAGCTTACGAGTTGCACCAATACGTATTCGCGATTAAGATTTTTAGCCGTTTCGATAAGCGGCAGAATGTCATCAGAAATATTATCGGCGTCCTTGACTTCAATGTAAGGCGTCTCGTCAAAAGTCAGACCGTTAAATTTGGAAGTTAAGCCGGTACGCAAAATGCCGTAAATATATTTTTCGTCCTTCGCGGCGAAATTTTTTTTCACAAAACGCATAGGCGCAACGTAAATTGACGTATCAATTTTATTTTCGCTGTCACTGTCGCTGAAAGTAAATCCCTCCGCGTCAAAATAATTTCTAAGTGCGCAGTCAACATACATTGCAACTTTATGCTCGTGGTGATTGGCGGTTTTGGCAGGTTTCCATGTCAACTGATTGCCGAATTGCACGTAGCCGAAAGGCGCGAACATTTTTTTCACCACGTCGCCTTTAACCTCAATACGCGTTAAATCAATTTTACTTTCGTACTCATCGGCAAGAGCTTTATTTCCTACCGCCAACGCGCCGAACGTGATAACCTTCATACGATTTTTGTCAATGCCCATATCATTAAGCCTAAGCGCCGCTACAAGTGCAACGGAGCCGCCGAGACTGTGACCGGTAAGGTACAGCGTTTCATTGGGATTATTTTTTAAATCTTCGACAAGGTATTCTGCAAGCCCGTCGGCAAGCGTCGCGTCGGCATAATCGCGAAAACCCTTGTGTACAAAAATGCCGTCATTTTTATCTTTATGCAACGTGACGCCGCCCAATTTAAAATCTACTTCGACATCTTTCAAATCTTCCGTGCCGGAGATCACCAAAATTTTTACAGTGTGACCGTCATAAAAAGTTTTGTCGATAACATACGCCTTGACGTTGACGCCGTTTTTGCCGCTTGTAATAGCGTTAATCTTCCAGCCGCGTGACGCTAAATTACTGCGTACAATGTAGCTGTTATCGTTGCTGTATGCGGCAAGCGAACTTATCGCGCAGATTAATTGTATTTCCCGCGTTTCAAAATCTGTTTCAGTGAGATTTTCATTAGCATTGACGCTACTTGAAAAAATTACAAGGCTCATAAGCGTCAAAAATATTTTTTGTATAAAATTTCGCATAAAAAAATTTCCTCCAAAAATTTTTCGCAGTTTAACATAACTTTGAAATGAAGGCAAAAATTTTTTCGCGACATTAATATTTTAAAATCTGCCGCGTATAAATAGCAGAGAAAAATTTTAAAGGAGATACTGAAAATGACAAACGAAATGATAAAAGACCGAATTACGGAAATAAATCACGAGACATTATTTGAAAAATTTTTTACCACGAACGGCAGAATTGACAGAATGACATTTTTAAAACGGAATTTAATTCTATTGTTAATGTTTTTTTTAGCGACAGTTATCATTGAACTTTGCTTTTTCTCCTACACACTGTTTGGTGCAACATTACCTGATTGGACGACGGCAATTTATCCCTGCATAATGTTCGCAATGTTAATTCCCGATTATTGCTTGAATACCAAACGCTTGCAAGACTTAGGCAAAGACTCTACTTTAGCAAAAATCTTCTTGGGCTTTGGAATATTGTCAAACATACATTACTGCGTATTTCCAAATGCAATATCTGAAACAAATCCCTTAATATTAGTTGAAGGCTTTATTAGCTTAGTATTCATGGCGTACCTGCTCTTTGCGAGAGGTGACGAAAATACCAACGAATACGGCGATCCTAAATAAATCTTTTCAAGATTTGAACCTCCTAACTTTAATCACCTCCTAACTTTTAATCAGCCCCCTAAAAAATAACTTGCAATAAAAAATTTATCCCGCTTTTCAAATTGGAAGTGGGATTTTTCTTTGTTTGTGTTATAATTCTTAAAGAAAATTTTTCTGAAGGTGATTTATTTGAAAGTAAGAAAAGCCGTAATTCCTGCGGCAGGATTGGGAACCAGATTTTTACCTGCCACGAAGTCACAGCCCAAAGAAATGTTGCCGATAGTCGATAAGCCGACAATCCAATACATTATCGAAGAGGCGGCGGCGGCAGGCGTTGAAGATATTATCGTTGTCACAGGCAGAAACAAGCGCTCTATTGAAGATCATTTCGACCGCTCCATTGAACTTGAATTGGAACTTGAAAAAAGCGGTAAAGCACAAATGCTTGAATTGGTACGCTCCATTCCGGAAATTGCCAACATTCATTTCATAAGGCAGAAACAGCCGCTCGGCTTAGGTCACGCCGTTTTGACTGCCAGCCACTTCATAGGCGATGAACCTTTTGCCGTACTTTTGGGCGACGACGTTGTAATTTCCAAAAAGCCCGTACTTCAGCAAATGGTTGAGATTTTTGACGAGTATAAAACGTCGATAGTAGGCGTACAGGAAGTTTCGCCGGACGTTGTCCACAAATACGGCATTGTCGATTGCAAGCATGTTGACGACGACGTTTACAAGGTGCGCGATTTGGTAGAAAAACCTGCGAAGGAAAATGCGCCGAGTAAAATTGCGATTTTGGGACGCTACATTTTGACGCCGTCAATTTTTTCATACCTTGAGAATCAGGAAAAAGGCGCGGGCGGTGAAATTCAGCTTACGGACTCTTTAAAGCGTCTCGCAAAAGATGAGGCAATGTACGCGTATGTTTTCAAGGGGCATCGCTACGACGTGGGTACAAAAATCGGTTTTCTGCAAGCTAACATTGAATTTGCTTTACGCCGTTCGGAGGTTGCCGACGAATTGAAAAATTATTTGCACGCGCTTAATGAAAATATGGACGCCATGTTAGATTATGAGTAGTAAGTAGTTAGTAGTCTAAAAGCTAACACCTAATCAGGGAACAGGGATTAGGGAACAGGGAACAGTTTTCCTAACAGCTAATAGCTAATAGCTAACAGCTAATCACTAACGGCTAACGGCTAACAGCTAATGGCTAATGGCTAATGGCTAACCGCTAACCGCTAAAATTTGAATTGAAGGTTGAATGATATCGAATATAAATTTCTAAAATTTTTAAGTTGGATATTATGTCGCCTGCCGCTTAGCGTTTGT
>CAJOKY010000072.1 GCA_905235425.1 uncultured Selenomonadaceae bacterium | reverse complement strand
AATAATCAACTTTGTCAAGGCAACGAAGAGATGATGTTTGTCACGGTATTTTTGGGAATGCTCAACATTAAGACCGGCAGATTTATTTATGTCAACGGCGGGCATAATCCTCCGATAATTTATCACCATGCAGAAAGGCGTTGCGAATATCTCAACGTCAAGAAAAATTTTGTACTCGGCGGTATGGAAGATATGCATTTTGTTCAGCAAGAAATTCAACTTCTGCACGGCGATATGATTTTTATGTACACTGACGGCGTTAATGAGGCGATGAATGAAAAGAAGGAAGAGTACTCTTCCGAACGTCTTTTGAATTTTATGAATAAAACAAACTGCGATATGAACTTGACGGAACTTTTGAAGGCAGTAAAAAATGACGTTGCCGAACACGTAGGCAACGCCGAACAATCAGACGATATGACTATGATGGCTTTGCGCAGAAATTAGTAGGGAACAGGGAGCAGGGATTAGGGATCAGATTTTTTAGCTATCGGCTAATCTCTAATATAAAAAAGCGGCAGGGAAATTTTTTCTTGCCGTTTAACTTTGTATAGTGTACAATAGCGTTACTTTGGTCGGTCGGCTTCCTCTCTTACGAGGGGAGGTGGTTGGTATGACAACAGCCGAAAAAATTGCGCTCGCCTTGAGCGCCGCGCAGTTGCTTATCCCTATCTACGACGTCTTCTTTAAATAGAAGATGTCCGTAAGCCGTCAGACGAACGGCTTTTAAAACTATCCAAATATAATTAACAAGTTGAAGAAGTCGACAGGCAAACGTCGACATTTTTTTCAAATAAATTATAACCGTAATTTAAATAAATTGCAATAATGCGGAGGGAAAATTTTTGAGAATGAATGGAGCAAAAGCACTCTTGGAAAGTTTAAAACGCGAAGGTGTTGAACTTGTCTTCGGCTATCCCGGCGGCGTCGTACTGAAATTGTACGATGAAATTTACAAAATGAACTTTCCAAACATTTTAACGGGACATGAACAAGGCGCGGTACATGCGGCGGACGGTTATGCGCGGGCATCGGGCAAAGTCGGCGTAGTCATTGCCACTTCAGGACCAGGCGCGGCAAATTTAATTACCGGCATTGCCACTGCCAACATGGATTCGATCCCGCTCGTATGCATTACCGGACAGGTAAAAAATACCGCGATAGGTAAAGACTCTTTTCAAGAAGTCGACGTTTGCGGCATTACTACGCCGATTACTAAGCATAACTACCTTGTAAAAGACGCAAATGAACTTCCGCGCGTCGTCAAGGAGGCTTTTTTTATTGCGCGTACCGGCAGACCGGGACCGGTTTGTATTGATATTGCCGCTGATGTTTTCAACACGGAAATTGATTTTAATTATCCCAATGAAATTAATCTGCGCGGGTATACGGGTGAAAATCCTGTTGACGAAAAATCTGTTGCGGAAGTTGTCACGGCGCTTGAAAATTGCGAGCGTCCGCTACTTTTCATAGGCGGCGGCGTCATTTCTTCTGAAACTTCAAATGTTCTTCGTGAAGTTTTGGATATACTCGGCTGTCCCTGCACGTCTACAATGATGGGCATAGGCGCGATTGAACCTGAACGCGACGGTTACTTGGGATTTGCCGGAATGCATGGTTCATACGGCTCCAATATGGCTATTCAAGCTTGCGATTTACTTTTGGCTATCGGAATGCGTTTCAGCGACAGAGTGACAGGCAATGTTGCTGAATTTGCGCCGCATGCAAAGATTGTACACTTTGAATTAGATCCTGCCGAAGTTAATAAAAATGTTCAAGTGGACTACAAAGTTTTAGGCGATTTAAAAATTTCACTGCCGATTCTGCGCGATAAACTTAAAGCGTCGGGAATAAACTTTGCTGAAAAATTCGGCGGCTGGAAAAATCAAGCGCTTGAAGAAGGCGCTAAGCATCCATTCAGCTACAAGGCGGAAGGTGACGTGATTAAGCCCGGCGCACTCATTACGCATATAAGCGAAATTGCCGATGACAATACCATTGCCGTAACGGACGTTGGTCAACACCAAATGTGGGCGGCACAATTTTTCAAGACACAAGCTCCGCGCCAATTTTTGACTTCAGGCGGCATGGGTACAATGGGATTTGGTCTGCCTGCCGCTATGGGTGCTAAACTTGCCTGTCCAAAGAAAAATGTTATTCTGTTTACCGGCGACGGTTCAATTATGATGAATATTCAAGAATTGGCGACGATTGCTGACAATAACATTGACGTGAAAATTGTCGTAGTTCACAACTTCATTTTAGGTATGGTCGGACAATGGCAAAGGCTTTTCTATAATCATCATTACTCGGCATCGGAATTGAAATTAAAGCGTGACTTGGTAAAAATCGCGCAGGCTATGGGTATTCGCGGCTACAGATTGACTAAGGCTGAGGAATTGGATTACGATTTAACAGAAATTTTATATTCAAAAGGTCCCGTACTTGTTGACGTTTATGTACCGCAGGAGGAAAATGTTATCCCAATGGTACCCGGCGGCAAACGCCTTGACCAAATGGTTTTATAGAATTAAGAATTAAGAATTACGAATTAAGAATTGAAGATGTAGAATTGCTAAAAGATGAAAGGGTGCGTGGCAATGGGATTCAGAGACATAAGTATAAAGACAAAATTCATCATTTTAACCGGCGTCGTAGCAATTTTTATGTTGGGTATTTCATTCACCGGCTACTACATGACGGCAAAAGAATTGAATGAAAGTATTAATGAAGAAGTTACCTTGACAATGAAATATTCCGCCTCTGATATGGATGCTTGGATGGCAAGAAGAATCGGCGTTGCACAAGCTCAAGCGTCGTTGTACAGCAATTTTAACGGCGATTATGCTCGCATTAAGGCTAAAGACACCATGTCTACAGCAACTTACGACAATACCATAATCGATATGGGCGTAGGGCTTGAGGACGGCACTTTCACAAGTTACAAAAGCGGCTTGACGAGCCTTGATCCGCGTCAACGTCCATGGTATCTTAGCGTAAAAAATAACGGCAAAGAATTTTTTGTAACGTCGCCTTATGAAGACCTTAACACGCATCAAATTTTGGTATCTATTGTTACGCCGATAACAAACGGCAATGCTTATGTCGGCTCGGTGTGCGGAGATATCGGTTTGGATATTTTGACAAAAAAGGCGGCTGAAATTAAATATCGCGGTCAAGGCTACGCCACTTTTATGGACAATGAAGGCGTCATAATTGCAACTACAGACCCCGCGATTAAAGACGCTGCCAATATCAAAGACATTATGGACGCGGAACATTTTAACCAAATGTCAACGACGGATTCCGGCAATTTTACATTGAAAGTAAACGGTGACGATTATATTTTCGGTTATGCGACTCTTCCCAGTACCGGCTGGATTGTAGGGCTTGTAATTCCGCACGATGCAGTTTTCGGCGTACTCGGCAGCATAAGAATGACTTTTGTGATTATCACGATTGTATGCTTGATTGTTGTAACCTTATTCTGCATACAAGTTTCCAATTCGATAACCGGTCCCGTACTGCAACTTGAAAATCATGCAAAACAGTTGGCACAAGGCAATTTGAAAATGCCTGACATTGAAGTAGGCGGCACTGATGAAATTGGATCACTTACAAGCGCTTTTAATACGATGAGCAATAACCTTCGCAAGCTGATACAGAAAATGTTAGCGACTTCCGAACAATTGGCGGCGGCGTCCGAACAGCTTACCGCAAGTTCCACTCAATCTGCAAATACGTCGGTACAAGTGGCAGAAACTGTTTCAGAAGTTGGCGGCGATATCACTAAGCAAATGCAGGACATTGACGGCGCTAAGAAGAGCATAGAGGTTATATCCGGCGATATTAAAATTGTTTCCGATAAGGCTTTAAACGTTGCCGCGACTTCTGAAAATACCGCCAAAGCCGCGCAGACCGGTGAAGAGCTTATGCAAGAGGCTATTTCTAAGATGAACAGCATTGAAAAGAGCGTACTTGCAAGCGCGGAAGTTGTCGAACGTCTCGGCGAAAGTTCAAAACAAATTGGGCAGATTGTTGAAGCCATTGCGGAAATTTCGGATCAAACAAACTTGTTGGCACTTAACGCGGCGATTGAGGCGGCAAGAGCCGGTGAACATGGTCGCGGTTTTGCCGTTGTATCTGAAGAAGTTAGAAAACTTGCTACGGCGTCGCAAGAATCGGCAGAGCAAATTCGTAACAGAATTTCTTCAATTCAAAAATCCACTGAAGAGGCTGTCGAGTCAATGAAGGGCGGCACTCAAGACGTTGTTGCCGGTACAGAGGCAATTCGTGAAGTCGGCGTACAGTTCAAAGAAATTATGCGTATGGTTGACGGCATTAAGGACGAAATTACCGGCATAAATCAATCTGTTAAAACTGTTTCGGACGGCGCGGCAGAGATTCTCAAAGCCACAACTTCCATTGATCTGGCAAGCCAAGCTACGAATAAGCGCACGCAGGCAATTTCTTCAGCTACTGAAACTCAATCGGCGTCCAATGAAGAAATAGCGGCGGCGGCGCAGTCACTTTCTCACCTTGCGGCAGACATGCAAACGGCTATCGGTCAATTCAAAGTATAGTAGATTAATTTGCAGATGTAATTTCATTATAAATTCTTAATTAAAAAAGTCCGTTTCTAAAATTGAGACGGACTTTTATTTTTTGAAAATTTATATCGCGTAGGGATTTTACTTTTTAGCGTCAGCCATTAACTTTGTCAAAGTTTTGCCGCCGACTCCCCAATTATCCATATCGTTTTCCTTGACGAGGACGTAGAAAAATTTTTCGTCAACGCCCAAAATGTTGCTGGCAGTTTTCGTAAGCTCCGCAATAAGTTTTTCTTTCTGCTCCTTCGTAGGGTGAACCGCGTCTATTGAAATTAACGGCATAAAAAATTCCTCCTGCAATTTAAATATTTACATCAGATTTTTAAAGTGAACCGACTACAACTAAAGTTGCAAGCTTCTTTTACTTAAAGAACATTTTTGTTGAATCGGAAGTCTAACCGTTGTTTTTATTTTATTCGTTAGTTTGAAAAAAGTCAATGGTGGTTTATATCCACATAGGTTTTACGCCGCTGTTCGATAAAAAATTTGCTATTCGTAAAAAAAATTTGCTATAATACAAAAAATATAAAAAATATAAAAAATATAAAAAATATATAAAAATACGGAGGTTTATTGAATGGCTGATAATGTTGTAAATGGTATCATTGGAGATGGATTCAGTACAGAATTATTACTGACTGCCATTGCTAAACAACTCAAAAAAATCCTGCTGATTGGTATGTGGCTTGTAAAACCGATGAACGCTGTACACAATTGCGTGAACAATACAACGCCAAATCCGTTACCGATCCGGCAGAATTTCTGCCTAAAGTCAAAATTCTCATTATTGCACTTCCTGTTGGTGCAGATATTGAAGCCACCATATCAGAAATCAATTCACAAATTCCGGCGGATGCTTTGGTTATCTCTTTCACATATATTTTGACGATTGATATGCTTGAAAAATATTTTCCGGGACATTCAGTGATTCATGGAGTTATGAATCAAATGATTCTGATTGGTGAAGGTATTTGCATATATACTGTTGGTTCAATCCAATCTACCCATTCTGAAATGATGGCTAAACTTTTCTTGTCACAATTTGGCAAAACGATAAAGATGGATTCTGAAGAGGAAATGCGCCTTGCAAGTGATTTGATTTTCGGCAGTTCAATGTATGCTTTAATAGCGGTTAATGCTCTGATTGAAGGAGCTGAAAATTCCGGCTTGAAATCTAAAAATTCGACAGAAATTGTGTCACAAGTTTTTAAGGGTATCTCCAAATTTATCACTGAATCTGATGAAGTTATAGATAATTTGACTAAACATTTTTCTGACAATAAAAAATTCGTAGAGTTGGGAAGGGATATTTTATTAAAATATGATATTTTGAAATATATGCAGAATCAATTACCGAAAAATGATGAACGTGAGATATTCAAATTTCACTATCGCTGGAACAGGTAGCAGACATAAATTTAAGTTAAACTATGCCCAAAAGTTTTTCTGCATTTTCACCATAAACTTTTTTGTACAAACCGCGCTCGTCCAATGCCTCGTCGAGTGCCTTTTTTTTATCAATCAAAATCTGCGCGGAATTGTAGGGATAATCACTGCCGTAAACTAAGTGATTTTCGTCAGCAATTTTTAAAAGAATATCCAACTGCTCCGGCATGGGATCGCCGGCTAAATCGAAGTACATTTTTTTCAAGCTTGTTTCAATGTCTATCGGTGACATCATTGTAATTGCCCGCTGTTTCATATACGGCAGAAATGAACCGCAATGCGGCACGATAAATTTTATTTCGGAATATTTTTCCAAAGTTTTATTTGCCAATAAATTTAAAACTGCTCGCGTTGTATCGGCGGGATATTCAAAAAGATCCATATCTTTGCCGGTAACAACGTCTATTCGCGGCAGAGCAGGCGCGGGACTGGGATGCATTATGACAAGTGCGCGGCGGGCATTTAACTCTTTGAAAACGGGGTCAAGTCTTTCGTCGCCTAAATAAACGCCGTCTGAATTGCTGGCAACCTTCACGCCTAATGCGCCCAATGTCGACATTGTATAGCGTATCTCTTCGACAGAACCTTCTACGCCGGGCAGGGGCAGTACCGCTACAAAACCGAATCTGTCGGGATAAATTCTACAAAGTTCGTACAGCTCATTATTAATTTTTCGTGCAACTTCGCATGCAGCCTTTTCACCTACCGCGCTGTTGTAAATGTGCGGCGTCGGCATTGACAACACGGTAAAATCAATTCCTGCCTCGTCCATGAATTTTAAATGCGCGTCTACTGTCCATTTCGGCAGGGGGAAACCTTCTTCTGACTGCGCGTCTATATCCAACTTTTTCAGCCCTTCCACGTACGAAGGCAATATCGCATGGGCGTGAAAGTCTATCTTTCGCACAGGAGCGCTTGTAAAGTTAAGTGCACCAAAACTTCCAAGAGCTATTGTAACGGCGCCAATTCCGGCTAATCTCAAAAAAGATCTTCTTCTCATTCTCATAAAACGTTTTACCTTTAATCAAGTGGGTTAATAGTAATACATTCAGCCTTAATTTTAATCTGAAAATAATCTTCGTCAAAATGTTTGTCTTTGTATTCGCGAATAATAATTTTTAAGATGTCATCATTAAATTAAGTGGTGACAATCTCCGTGATTTATATGAAATTCCAAAATTTACGTTGTACACCGAAGGTGCCTTTAGCGTTTGCAGTAAAACCCAATTGTTCGCAATACGATTTATATTTACATTCTAAATCAGCATTTGATTGAGGTTTGCAACCTAAAATCTCATTTATGGCTGAGTTTGTAATGCGCCCGTCTTTATCAGAGTTATTTTCGTGCTTATCCATAGTATTTTGAAAATATCCTATAAATCTGCTGGGGTAAAATTTGTAAGTATCGTTATCACTTTGAAAGACAACAAAACAAGTCCCATTTTTAATCAAATTTAATGCGTATGTGTACTCCGGATCTTTTTTTGATGACAACATTTCGTCAATAATTTTAAAATTTTCGATAAGTTCATTTTTACTTTTTACAGTGCGCATAAAAAATCCCTCCTAAATGCTTTACAAGGCGGCGCCGATTTTAAATGCAGTGTCGCCGAACTCGGAATTTTCAACGGCAGAACGATAGCCGCAACCCGTCGCCAAAACTTGACCTACGTCCTGCCACTCCATGTATCTTACAAGCGTTTCGTAATGCGCCTTAAGCGCGGTAAATGTCCAATCAGCGGTATTCCACGCCGTAGCAAGCAGAATAGATTTTTTGCCGTGCAGTCTGCCGGTACGTGAATAAAATCTGTCAATAACCGTTTTTAACTGCGCGGACATACCGTAATAATAAAGCGGCGTCACAAGTACAAGTAAATCAGCTTCCAACATTTTCGGCATAAGCTTTTCTGCAATGGCGTCATGGAAAATACAATCCCCGTCCATACCGCAACGGTCGCAACCTTTGCACGGATTAGTTTCCTCTTTTGCCGCGTCGAATGTAAAAATTTCATGTCCCTTAGACTGCGCGCCTTCTGAAAATTTTTGCGCCAAATATTTTGACGTAGAATCGCGCTCGGCGTGTGGACTGCTGTTAATTACTACAATTTTCATTTTTTCACCTTCAGAAATATTTTTTGCAAGAGCTTTACTATCATCATTATTTTTATCTTCCACTCCGGCAAGACCGCAACCGCTTATAAAAAACGTCGCCGCCCCCGCGCAGATTACCTTCAAAAATTTTCGCCTGTCCAAATTTATTTTTCACTCCAACAATTTTTTTACGCAATTATAAGCCAATTCGTAAACGGTATGGTAAACGTGATTTGTACCTGCCTCAGCCATAGCGTTACGTTGCTTTTCAGTGACAATGGCGTAGGGATAAATGCCGTGTACAAACGGAAAGAAGGCGTACAAAAAATTTTCCTTGTCAAGCTCCGCCATCTGCGGAAAAAATTTGTCAAGGCAACGTTTAACCGCCTTCAACGAATTGCCGTAACTTTTTTTGAACTCCGCAAGAGCATCTGCTCGGCTGTTTTCTTCCATATCGTACATATTCATGGAAAGGAGCCTTAAAAGCAACTCTCTCTCCTCAATCGTGCGGGAAAGTTTATCCGCGAATTCAATTGGTGATAAAACGGAGTTTTGCTCGTACATTTCACTTAAATCCGCTATCCATTTATCATACTCGCGCGCAAAGAGAGCGAGAAATATTTCCTCCTTGGTCTGAAAGTAATTGTAGATGGACGGCCGAGTAAAACTCGTCTCCGCGCTGATCTCCTTCATTGTAATTTCTTTGAAGGATAGCGTTTGATAGAGTTTTTCACACGCATTGATGATCTCATCTCGTCTGGTTGCCTTCAGTTTTTCCGATGCATATCTTGCCATAACTCCGCCTCTTTACAATATTCTGACACACTGTCAATTATATTATAACTATTATCTGACACAATGTCAATATATTTTGCGTATTTTTTTTGTTTTTTTAAAAAAAATTTAGCGGTCTATTTTACGGCAATGAAAATTGACCGTTTTCTGCGCAAACAAAAAGGACTTGGAATGAAATCCAAATCCTATTTGTTGACCGCTTGAAAGTGCAATTACCATTGAATTTTAATTTTTTGTAAAATCCCTAATGGAACAGCACTAATGCCTGTCTTTTTGTTTTGGTGCGTGAGTTTACTCACGGATGGATTCGGAAGCCCGTCAAGAAAACGCCCTGAATGGGCGTTTTTAGGGCGTGGACTTCAACTTTGTTCGCATTGAATAAAGTGCGCGCCGCGCCTTGCTCGGCAAGGCTTCCTCGCTTTGGTGCGTGAGTTTACTCACGGATGGATTCGGAAGCCCGTCAAGAAAACGCCCTGAATGGGCGTTTTTAGGGCGTGGAC
>CAJOKY010000071.1 GCA_905235425.1 uncultured Selenomonadaceae bacterium | reverse complement strand
CGCAGTGCGGAATTGTTACTGCGCGAAGACGGAAATATTGAGATGATTCGACGCGCCGAAACTTTAGACGATTATTTTGCGACGTTGAATTTTTAGGGATTAGTGAGTAGTAAATAGTTAGTAGTTAGTAGTGAATAGTATTGAGGTAAATTTTTATGAAACATATTTTATCGGTGTACGTTGAAAATCAGCCCGGCGTATTGGTGCGTGTTGCCAGCATGTTCAGCCGCCGCGAATTTAATATTGAAAGTTTATCGGTAGGCGTCACGCAATCGCCGGCTTTTTCGAGAATAACCGTTGTTGTTTTCGGCGACGCAAATTTAATCGAACAGATGATTAAACAGCTTGAGAAAATGCCGATTGTAAAAGCGGTGCAACGTCTTGATTCGGAGACTGCCGTAACGCGCGGCATGACAATGATAAAAGTTTTGTGCGATGACGATAACCGCCTTGAAGTTTTGAAGTTGGCAGAGCTTTTCCGCGCACATGTCATTGATGTGCAGATGACGACGCTGATTTTTGAAATTACCGGCAATGATGAAAAGGTTACGGCATTTACGCGCCTTCTGAAACCGTACGGCATTTTGGAAGTCATACGCACGGGTTTAATCGCATTGGAACGCGGCGAACATACCATAATTGACTGCCGCAATGTTCGCGAATTTCATGGCAAGAATTTGTTGTAGATAGTAGATAGTAGATAGTAGATAGTAGATCTACCCCCTACCCTCTACAATCTACCCTCTACCACTCTAAAAATATCCTCTTCCCAAATATAATTGCCGCTGAACTTTCCAAAACTGCGCGGATCGTTATTTTCGTCAAGGCAGTGACCGTTTGCAATGTACAAAAAAGCATCCTTCGTACCTGCGCGAAAAAACATCCCAGCCAATAAGCCAAACGCAATGCCGGTATGACCGACAAAATTAATTTCGGTATGCTTGCAAAGCCGCGCCGTACTCCTGCCGTCAATTTGGTATTCGCCGAGACCGTAGGATAGCATGACGCCGCCGCAAGTGTCGCCGTTATTTTTTTTCGTGTCAAAAATCCATTGCGGCTTAAACATTTCAGCTAAACTTTCTTGAGACAAAATTTTTCTGCCGCGATACATGCCGCCGTTCAAAATCATTTCCATTGCGTGAGTAAGCTCCTCAAATGAAATGCGTAAGCCGCCTTGAGGTGAAAAAATCGTGGCGTTCGTACCGACTTTGTAATTGCGTAAATCGTACGTGCCGCAAAAATCTTCGGCGTAGGGATTTTGTAAATAAATCGTGTCACGCGCAGGTTGCGCCACGTAATCATCAGCCTTCGCGTACCAATCGCCGAACTCGTCCCAATGACCGGCGGCATTTTTCTTTTGGTACGTCGTACCGAGTAAATCAAAATCTTTTCGCGACAAATTACCGACTACGTAATCTGCGCGTGTATCGAATTGCGACAAAATATTTTCGCGCTGATAAATGTCAAAGCGCGTACCTGTCACAGCTTCAATAATCGTACCCAAAATGCCGTAGTTCAAATTGCAGTACGTAAAAAATTTTTCCGGCGGTTCATCTGCGAAATGCGCGCCGTCTTCATAAAATTTACCGTGCGGCGAAAAAAATTCATTTAAGCCGAAATTCGGCGGTATGCTGTAAATTTTGCCGTCACGAATTGATGACGTATGACTTGCCAACATTCGCGCAGTTATCGGTACGGCGGGAAATTTCTTATTGCGAAGTTCAAAACCTAAATATTTACTAACGTCTTCATCTAAATTCAATTTGCCTTGCTCAACGAGTTGCATTATCGTGAAAATCGTGAACTGTTTCGACAGCGACGCGACGCGGAATTTTGTATCGCGAGTGACCGGCAAATTTTTTTTACCCAATTTTCGACTGCCGAAAAAATTTGCGTAAACTTCTCTGCCGCCTTTAAAAATTATCACGCCGAGACCAGGTACCTTAACGCCGCTGTCACCTATCAGTGCTGAAAATCTTTCGTCCAAATTATCACCTTCCATTGTTGACGGTACGCGCAAAAAAATTTATCATTGCCGTAAAATTTATTGTGGAGGCATTCTCATGACTGACGATTTTAAAATTTTTGAGATTGACGACGAAATTTTTTCGCGCATTGACGGCAAGTCCTATAAAAAAAATTGTACCGTACCGATTGAAAATTTGCGCTATCTGCGCGTGTTGCACAAGGATTTAAGCGGCAACATTTTAACCGGCGAATTAATCTGTAACGTGAAAATCGCGGCTGACCTTATCGACATTTTAAAAAATCTGTACGCGGCGAATTATCCCATTGAAAAAATTGCGCTGATTGACGAATACAACGCGGACGACGAACTTTCAATGCGTGCAAATAATTCGTCCTGCTTTAATTTCCGCTTTATCTCCTACACGACGACGGTTTCATTGCACGGGCTGGGTATGGCGGTTGATATCAATCCGCTTTACAATCCCTATATTAAAATGGTTGACGGCAGATTAAGCATTGAACCTGCAACCGGCGCTGAATACGTTGACCGCGACAAAATTTTTCCATACAAGATTGAGCCGGATGATATTTGCGTAAAACTTTTTAAGGCGCACGGCTTTTTATGGGGCGGCGATTGGCAGGGCAAAAAAGATTATCAGCACTTTTACCGCGAAGATTAGCCTACTCCGTAATTTCATCGGTAACCTTTGCATAGACGTAGGGATTTTGAACTTTGTACGGCGGGATATAAATTTCTTCGGACGCTTTGACTTCGACTTTGATACCCCAAACATTCAGCGTATCGGCAACGCCG
This sequence comes from uncultured Selenomonadaceae bacterium, assembly GCA_905235425.1. GTDB lineage: Bacteria > Bacillota > Negativicutes > Selenomonadales > Selenomonadaceae > Quinella. The sequence continues at coordinate 6,697 of CAJOKY010000071.1, read as the reverse complement.
CCGCGCATTGTTATTGCGTTGTTCAAAGTTTTTTTATCGCCAATCGCGCAGATTTCAAAAGGTGCGGAAGATCTGACATTGTTCACGGAAAGCGTTGGACCTGCGCAACGAATTTCACTTATCGCCGTCAAACGCTGACCGTTAATCGAAATTGCCTCTGCACCTGCCGCACGCAATTCATTTGCCACGCGTAATAAGTCATCGTCGTGAATTATGTACGTGTTGGGATTTTCCGCCGCGCTTGCAACTTTTTCACTGTCATGCAAGGTGACTGTCACGCCCTCACCGATTAGCGCCGTCCTGCAGGCTTGAGTTTTTAACTCTGCAATTAAATCTGATGAATCGATATTTGAAATTTTTTCAGCTGTCTGAAGTTTTAATTTCAATTCGTCGCGTTCACTTTCCACCTTCACAATCTGCGCGGACATATCAGCCAAAAGTTTTTGCGGCAGTGAAAATGTAATCAGCTGCCAAATTTGCGCAACGATTAAAAATCCCACGCCGAACAGGATTAACGCCGTTGCATTTTTTGTAAAAAAATTTTTTATTGCCTTTCACCGTCCTTATGATAATAGTAAATAGTCAATAGTTAATAGTCAATAGTCTTGAAAAGGCTACGCGCCGGTGATAAAATTTTAAATTAAAAATATTCAAAGGTGGTAAAAATAATGAGTATTCAAGCCGCAGTAGTAGTGCCGCATCCGCCTATAATTTTGCCGGAAGTCGGCAGAGGCGAAGAAGAAAAAATTTCCGCTACAACAAAGGCGTACCAAGAAGTTATGCGCCGCGTAGTTGAAATTAATCCCGACACGATAATAATCACCAGTCCACATAGCATTATGTACAATGACTATTTTCACATTTCGCCCGGCGAATCTGCACGCGGCGACATGTCACAATTTCGCGCGCCGCAGATTGACATTACCATAAATTACGACACGGAATTTGTAAAACGTCTCAGCGAATTGGCGGCAAGTGAAAATGTTTCTGCCGGTACAATGGGCGAACGTTCGGCGAAATTGGATCACGGTACAATGTTGCCGCTAAGATTTTTGGAGCAGGCGGGATTGGATTTAAACAAGGTAAAATTTTTGCGCATTGGTCTTTCCGGCTTAAATGCGGCTACTCATTATAAATTCGGTCAAGAAATTTCACGTGTTGCCGACGAATTGAACAGGCGCGTTGTATTCGTGGCAAGCGGCGATTTATCGCACAAATTGAAAAAAGACGGTCCTTACGGCTTTGTCAGCGAAGGTCCGCAATTCGACAAAGAAGTTATGGAAATTTTGGGCGACGGTAAATTTTTGGAACTGCTGACAATGGATCAGACAATGTGTAACCGCGCAGCTGAATGCGGCTTGCGTTCATTTTGGATTATGTCCGGTGCGCTTGACAGAAAGGCTGTTAAAAGCGAATTTTTATCGTACGAAGGGACTTTCGGTGTAGGTTACGGCGTTGTTTGGTTTGACGTTATCGGCAAAGATGATTCGCGCAGATTTGATGAAAAGCTTGCCGAATTTAAGCATAACGAATCACTCAAGCGTAAAGAAAAAGAGGACGCATTTGTACAGTTGGCGCGGCACAGTCTTGAAACTTTCGTGAAGACACATAAGGCGGCGGAACTTCCTAAAAATTTGCCGGAAGAAATGACTAATCGGCGTGCGGGCGCGTTTGTCAGTCTGCACAAAGACGGTAATTTACGCGGCTGTATCGGTACCATTGCGCCTACTACCGACAGCATCGCGCAGGAGATTTTACAAAACGCCATTTCGGCTTGTTCACGCGATCCGCGCTTTTCGCCGGTAGAAGTTGATGAGCTTGATGACATTGAATATAGCGTTGATATTTTAAGTGAGGCGGAGAGAATTTTCAGTCTTGACGATTTGGACGTAAAAAAATACGGCGTCATTGTTGAAAGCAATGGACGTCGCGGTTTACTTCTGCCCGATCTTGAAGGCGTCGATACTGTTGAAGAGCAAGTTAGAATTGCCATGAGAAAAGGCGGCATACCGGCAACTGAACCGATTGACCTTTGGCGTTTTGAAGTCATCAGACATTATTAGCTGTTAGCGGTTAGCTATTAGCTATTAGCTAATCCCTGCTCCCTAATATCGACAGCGATACCTGCAACTGTCAAAAAAACTTTTTCGGCGTGCGCGGCAATTTGCTGATTGGCAAGACCGGCTATGTCACGAAAAATTCTAGCCAATTTATTTTCCGGCACTATGCCCGCGCCGACTTCATTTGAAACAAAAATTATTGTGGCGTTGGAATTTTCAGCGGCGTTTATCAATGCGCCGATTAAATTTTCGGCGTCACAATTTATTTTTTCAACGTCATCAAGATTCGCCGCGCAGATAAAATTACTCAAGTAAATTGTCACGCAGTCAAATAAAATCACGTCAAAACTTTCAGCCGCCTTTGAAATTGCTTTATCGGCATAAAAAGGCGCTTCGTACGTCGTCCAAAAATTATTTCGCCGCGCTTGATGCAATTTTACACGGTGCGCCATTTCTTCATCAAAAATCTGCGCGGTTGCAATGTACGCCGCACGTCCATTACCCAATTTTAACGCTAACTTCTCGGCGAATTTACTTTTGCCGCTACGTGCGCCTCCGGTCACCAAAATAATTTTTCCCAATTAATTCACCTTATCTCAAAAATTTTACTCTTCTTCAGAGTCTTTGTCGTCATCATCAGAATCATTTTCATGCGAAGAATCACGCCTGCCGGATTCAATAGCGCCTAAATCTCCATTGAGATTTTCGCCCAACGCCGTTGCTTTGCGAGCAGTACGCGTGTTATTGGAAGTGAGATTTTTATTAGAATTATTAACCGTCGAATTATTGTTTGAATTAATTCCCGTCAAGCCGCCAATAGATTTATCATCAAGCGTATAGCCGCTGTCTGTTAAAGTGCCGTTAAGCAAATTTTCAATGTAGTTATTGTTGACGCTGTAACCTTTATCAGAGAAATTGCCGTTTTCAATGGAGCCGACATTGACCGTAACCATGACGTTATTATTATTTTCCGTCGTGAGATTTCCTTTATTTATCGTTATCACGTATTCAAGTATTTTGTCTTTGGAGCTAGTGGTTTTGTAGATGTAAGTGCCGCCGGTTTTTATAATGGTATAATCTTTGCCGTCAAAGGTGTATGTATGTTCACCTTCCACCGATAAAGAGTATATAGGGGGTTTTTGTTATGTTCAAGGTTGCCAACATGCTTAAAATTTTATTTGCGGCAGGATTTATTTTTTCAGCAGTAACAAATGCAGGTTTCTGAGATAATTCTGCGGCGACAAATTCCGAAACTAAGAAATAATTTCTGAATGTTTCATACGATCCGACGCGTGAACTTTACGCCGAATATAATGAAAAACTTCAGCAACATTGGAAAGAGTTTGGCAAAAATGAAGTAATTTTAACGCAATCACACGGCGGAAGCGGTAAACAAGCTCGCACGGTTATTGAAGGACTTGAGGCTGATGTTTGGACGTTGGCTTTGGCTTATGATGTGCTTGAAATTCAAAAAGCCGGTTTGATAGAGGACGGCTGGCAAAATGAATTTCCGGATAATTCTTCGCCGTACACTTCAACGATGATTTTTTTAGTTCTCAAATGAAATCCGAAAAATATTCACGACTGGGACGATTTAATTCGCGATGGTGTTGAAGTCATAACGCCGAATCCGAAAATTTCTAGCGGAGCGCAGTGGAATTATTTGGCGGCGTTGAAAATAAAATTCTCGATTTCATGAAAAAATTGTTGACAAAAAAGCTACGCGCGATATTGCAGAGGAGTACATAAAATATTTGCATTCTCCGGAAGGTCAAGAGATTGCGGCGAAAAATTTTATTGAAGAAGTCGGCTATCCTGTAATTGACAAACCTGATGTCGGAGTCAGATCAACTGACACGGTTAAAATTTCTAACGACGCAGATTTAAAAAATTTTTTCGCAAGTCAAAATAAAATTCCGTACGTTATGGAAGAATTTATCACTGGCGACATTTGTTCTTACGACGCGATTTTAGATTCAAAGTCCTAGCCGATTTTGGAATCAATGACAGTGTGACCGCCTTCGATTATGGATATTGTCTTGCAGAAATTGGATTTATCTTACTACACGACAGATTTTGCACCTAAATAACTTTGCGAAGTCGGAATAAGAACTGCAAAAAGTTTTGGCGTGAAAAGTCGTTTTGTGCATTGGGAATTTTTCAGACTTACGAAGGCATAAAAAATTTAGGCGAATTCGGAGATTTTCGGCTTGGAAGTGAATATGCGACCTGCCGGAAGTTATACGCCGGACATGATAAATTTTGCGCACTAGACGGACGTTTATCAAATTTGGGCGGATATGATAACTGATGACAAGAGAAAAATTTCTGACAGCGAAAAAACTTTTTTTGAGTATATGCAAGTCGCAGGAATTGTCACGATTATAAAAATTCGCACGAAGAAATTTTGCAAAGGTATGGCGGATAAATTGTTATGTGCAAGCGAATGCCTGAAATGATGGTGCCGCAGATGAGAAATCAAATGTACACGGCAAAAGTTGCCGATTTGGCGGCGACAAAAGAACTTATAAATTTTGTGCAGGAAAAAAAGTTATGAAAAAATTTTATTCGGCAGATGTTTTGATAATAGGCGGAGGGACTGCGGGACTTTTGGCGGCAATTAAATTGACTGAATTAAATCCGCAAGCAAAAATTTTTATCGTCGAAAAAGCAAATATTTATAGATCGGGTTGTTTGGCGGCAGGAGTCAACGCACTCAACGCTTACATCGGTAAAGGTCACACGCCTGCAGATTATGTTGATTATGCGCTGAAAGATACTCACGGCATTGCAAGTAAAATTTTGCTGGAAAGTATGGCAGAAAAATTAAATTCCGTCACAAAAAAATTGAAAGTCGCGGCTTGATGATTGAAAAAGATTCGGCAGGAAATTTTGTTGAACGCGGTTGGCAAAATGTAAAAATCAACGGCGAAAATATTAAACCGATTCTGGCTCAAGCCGTGCAAAAACTTCCGAACGTGAAAATTTTTAATCACGTCAATGTTGCAGATTTTTTACTTGAAGGCAAAAATTTTTTATAACTTCACGGCTAAAGTTACTTTGATAGCGACAGGCGGAGCGAGTGGAATTTATTTGCCGAATAACGCAGGCGCAGGTTAGGCGATGGGAATCAAAGCCGGTGCCGAAACGAAAGAGTTTTTGCAGTCACAAGTGAAAATCTTGCAGGACACGCTCCTTGTTATCTTCAGACAGTCGGAATTTCTGACGCGCAAGAAAAATTTTTGTTTTATGCGTACTTGAATATGTCGTCGGCTCAAACATTGCGCTGGATTGAAACTAATCAGCCGCCAAGCAAATTTAATGTCGAAGTTGAAGGAACTGAACCTTACTTTGTCGTCGGACATACTTCGGCAGGTTATTGGGTTTATGTCAATCGGCAAACAACGCTTGAAAATCTTTTTGCGGCGGGTGACGTTGCCGGAGGTTGTCCTCAAAAATATGTGACAGGAACTTTTGCCGAATCTGAAATTGTTGCGGAGAAAATTTCAGAAATTATTGCAGAAATTGCACCGCCGAAAAATATTTATTTCGATGAAACGGAATTTGAAAAATTTTTTGCTAACGAAGAAATTTTTTCAGTCGATGATTTAGAAATTGCTATGCAAACTGCGATGGACTAGTATGCCGGCGGCTTGACTAAAAATTATCGATTCAATGAAAATCAATTAAGTCAGGCGAAAAAAATATTGAACGCATTGAAAAACTTTCCGACAATCTTCACGTCTCCGAAATGTACGACCGGCTGAAAATTTTTGAACTTCGCGAGAGATTGACGGTTGCAAAAATTTTAATTGGACATTTGAAGGCAAGGCGTGAAACTCGTTGGGCAGGTTTCAGTAAAAATTTGGATTATCCCGACCGCAATGAAAAATTTAACTGATTTGTAAATTCGGTTACAGAAAATGGCGAAACAAAAATTATTTTTTTGGAGCTTGAATAGATGATTAGCATTGATGAAAAAATTGTATCGGCTGTAAAAAGTGCGCGGATGTTTGTCCTGGCAATTTGCTTGCGTGAAAATTTGTCCTGCAGGTGCTATTGCTTATCAACTTTCGGCGGATTGGTGCGGAGCAGGTACAAAAATTTTTGAAAATGATGAGCAGAAAAAATTTACGTGGAAAATTTGGAGTAAAATTGATTGTTCACACGAACTTATACGCCGTGAAAGCCGGAACAAGTCTCGCACTTGGCAGATTGGAATGTTGCAGACTTTTAAAGACTGAAACAAGTAGTCAAGGAATATGGTTTTGACGGCTTGATTGTCGGAGTTCGGCGCGATGAAGAAGGTTCACGCTCAAAGAAAAGAAAGGTCATGTAGATCACGGCAAACGATTATAGGTCGGCTGCTGTATGATGCAAAATGTTTACTGCAAGGCATGGTTGAGAAAGTTCAGCGCATTGCATATGAAACATATAAGAATTTTGAATTTGCATATTTGCTTGACGCATTTGCGAAAGAACGTCAGCAGGGAATTACAATCGACACTACGCAACTTAAATTTTCGACGCCTGTAAGAGATTATTTGATAATTGATGCGCCCGGTCATAAAGAATTTTTGAAAAATATAATAAGTGGTGCGACAAATGCAAATGCGGCTTTTTTGGTAATAGATGCA